>JALQWE010000063.1 GCA_023258825.1 Planctomycetaceae bacterium
CGTCGTACTGCGACGCTTGCCCTTCTTCTTGACCGGCGTCGGATCGTCATCGTCCGGAATCAACGGCTCCTGCGGAAATTCCGGCCGCAGTGGCTCGTCGTCAGTCAGATCATTCTGAGCATGCACAATTGACACTCTGGTATTCTCCATCGATGGCCGCCCGTCCGCTGTTCGACCACCGCTCAGGACCGACACCACAACCGGCCAGCGCCAGTTCAGAGTCCGTCGCGATCTGTGGTCCACTCAGACAATACCCGTTCTCAGCGCCTCGTTTTCGTCTTTCGTCCTGATGTCCGCAAACTCACCGCCTGCGTCCCGCTTGATCCTCGCCACTGTCACAGAACTCTGCCATCAGTTCCCCGGCGTCAGTTGATTTGCCCCGGCGCTCCTGCGACAGACGCCGACGACTGCGGAATCTTAGTCAAACCAGAGCCGTTTCGCACCAGATTCCAGCGATTTAACCCCGAGACCGTGAAGATGACTGGATACAACTCCTCAAAATACCAGAGTTTTGCGAAATAGAAACCAATCGGGCTGGGAGCAGTCACCTTTCCCGTCTCAATGCTCTCCGCCAACCACGCGGCCCCCCGATCCGTCGCCTCCTCAGCCCCCGGGATGCCCGCCAGACTCTCCACCGCCAGCGCCGTCTCTTCCACCGTGCTGGTTATCCCGCGTCGCGCCGACCACCCACCGTCGTCGTTCTGATTCCTCAGGAGCCAATTCACGGCACGCCCTACCGACGCCTCCGCTTCCGGTCCACTGGCGACCAGTGCCCGCAAAACCCGCGTTGTGCCATAAAGGGGATTTTCATCGTCCTGATTGTGCTGGTTGCCGAACCATAACGGCAACCATGTCCCATCCGCTCGCTGTTCCCGCAGCAGAAACCTGATCCCGGCCCGCCGCGCTCGCTGAACACGCTGCGATAGCGCAGCATCCTCAGCCCCCAGTCGCTGCTCCCAAAGCCCAAACGCACGCAGCACATGCGCTGTCAGGTCGCTGGAACTGCGGTCGAAGGGCAATGTCCCCCAGCCACGACAAAAGGTGGGCCAGCCGCCGTCCCGATTCTGCAGGCCCAACAGCCATTCCACGGCCGCTGCCAATGACGCACGCTCTGCTGCACCATACGATTCGCCAGAACCACGCAGATTTAACAGCGCCAGCATCGCTCCCGGTGTGTCGTCCGCATCCGGGACTCCACCCGCTAAGTCCGTCCATGACCAGCCTCCGGGGGCCGCCTGAGTGTAGGGATGCACCGTCCGATACTGTTGCCCCAGCAACCACCCGCGAAGGATTTCACGATCTGGTTCGTTGGCCCCGTTTTCCAAACTCCGGCTTTCACCGCCACTCATGGCGTTCACACTGAGCGTCGTCACCCACGTGGCCAGATTCGTGTCAATCGGCCAGCTTCCATCCGCTCGCACTGAGGCCTCAATAAATCGCAGACATCGACGTGTCACCGGATGCTCCAGAAGGTCGCACCCAATCAGACTCATCCCCACAAAGCTGGTCAGCGGCGTCGCTTCCAGAAACCCGCCATGCTCCGGCTGGATCGTTTCCAATACTCGCAGCGATGGCGAAATCGCCCAACGCCGAATCCAGCGTACCAGCGGGTTCCAGTGCCCCTGGTGGCGAAAAATCACCTGCCCGATCGCAATCAACGCCGGCAGTGCATAGCTGACCACCGGCATGCTGACCGCCGCATAATAGCGATGCGGTATACAGGACAGTTCAAAGGGCAGGGGAATGACCGACTTCCAGTCCACAATCCCGGCCAACGCACAATGCGTCAGAATCGGTACCGAAAATGTCCGATCCTTACCATATCGCTGAAGCACCGCCGCAACGCCACCAGCCCGTTCCACGTAGTCCCGGGATCGACTCCACGCCTCTCTCCACGACTGATGGCGATGCTCACGCCCCCCGTCACTGGCAAGGTGAAACACGGCATAGGCCAGCATCGAGGTGGAAATGTTGCTGAGACTTTTCGTGGTATCGCCCCAGCCACCGTCCGCATTCTGATGTCCCGCCAGCCAGTCAAGCCCCGCCTGAATCAGTCGCTGCCAGCGGACAATCTCGGCTTCGTTGGTGCTGGCTGCAGCCGCTTTGGTCAATGCCATCACCGCGGTTGCAGTGGACAAGGCCGATGTGGATAAACAGCCGGTCCACCAGCCACTGTCGTTTCGGGACCGCAACAGCAGTTCCCGAACCTGTCGAAATGCCGCTGTCGTTCTTGCGGGATCCATGCTGACGTCGCCCCCTGTCAACTCTGCTGAGGCTGAAGGCGTTCGCGACTGACGCTTACGCCCAAACACGCAGATCGCTCAGCCGCCCTCAGCGGCCGGCTCTGCCGCTGCTCCTTCCACATCAGGCACTCCACTCGGCAACTCCGGGTGCAGCAGAGCCTCCTCGGCACGCATTTCCTCAAGCCGACGAATGATCAGCCGGTTCAGTTCCGGAAGCCCCTTGCCAGTCACCGCAGAAATCAGAAAGACCTCCCGTCCTGTGACCTCACGCAACAATTCAGCACAGGTCGCCGCGTCCGGCAGCTCTGCTTTCGTGACACAGATAATCTCTGGTCGCTCCGCCAGCGTCGGGTCGTAAAGCCGCAACTCCTCACGAATCCGCGTGTAGTTGTCCAGCGGATCACTCATGTCAGCCGGTGACGGCTCGACCAGATGCACCAGCAAACGCGTCCGCTCCACGTGCCGCAGAAACTCATGGCCCAGGCCCGCGCCCGAATGAGCTCCCTCGATCAGTCCCGGAATGTCCGCCAGCACGTACTCATGATCATACCCGACATGCACCAGCCCCAGATTGGGGTACTTGGTCGTGAACGGATAGTCGGCGATTTCCGGAGTCGCCCGGGAAACGCGGCTGAGCAGAGTGGACTTGCCGGCATTGGGTTTACCCACCAGCCCCACGTCCGCGATCATCTTCAGCTCCAGCTGAATCTCACGGTATTCGCCGGGGTGCCCACCTTCAGATTCGCGCGGTGCCCGATTGACAGAATTGGCAAAGCGTTTGTTGCCTTTGCCACCACGGCCCCCCTTGGCCACAATGACCGAATCACCGTGGTTCTGCAGGTCCTTCAGCAGATGTCCGTGCTGGTGATCCTTCACAAGCGTGCCCGGAGGAACCAGAATGATGGTGGGCTTGCCACATTTGCCGGTGCACAAGGCTCCCAGCCCATGTTCGCCGCGTTCAGACTTCCAATGGCGATGCCCGATCAGGTTGCCCAGTGACCCCTGATTGCGGTCCGCCTGAATGATGATGTCGCCGCCATTGCCGCCGTCACCACCGTCCGGGCCACCACGCGGGACAAACGTTTCGCGACGGAAGCTGCTGCATCCATTGCCACCATCACCAGCCCGACAAAACAAAATCGCACGATCTGCAAACATGAAATCCCCGAACTTCCCGCAATTGCCAGGTTTTCTGAAGGCGACTGGCAGCACTGCTGCGTCCCGATCCGGATCATAGCAGTTTTCCGGGCAAGCATGCAGTCCATCGCAAAAGTTCTGCGCGCGAAAAAGGGGTCAGGTCTCTTTTCTGCCCTGGAAACCCTCAACGGCCCTGTGGCTGGCCTTGCTGTCCCGCAGTCACACGCGTCAGGTTTTCCGTGAACTGCTGCAGATTCATGTTGTCCAGCCGAATTCCCGCCTGTTCAAACATGCCACGAACGCGGCGGCTTTGCTGCCACTCCTCCGCTTCAATCATCCCGTTCCCGTTCTGGTCCAAACGAGAAAAGTACGACGGTGCCATCGCAGCTTCGCCACCCCCGTTGCCGCCCGGTGCTCCACCACCAAACGGAAATCCGCCGGGTTGCGGCTGCCCAGGCTGGCCCGGTTGGCCATTAGGAGTTCCGTTGGGAGCCTGTTGGCCGGCTTTCACTCTGGCCGGTGTGGCACTGACGATCGTCAATCGCTTGCGAGCTTCCGAGGCCGCTGCAGCTACCGGCTGTCCGTTGGCCGCTGCAGCCGCAACTTCCGCTGCCTGCAGCTCTTCCGGCGTCAGAAAGCCATCAAAATCCGTGTCCATCGCTTCAAATTGTTCAATCTCTGCACGACGCGTCATCATCCATTCGTGCATCCCCAGCTGACCATCATAGTCCACATCCACCTCGGCATAGGCAGGCGGCAGGGACAATGTGATTGGCTTTCTGGGTTTCATGCGGTAAGGCGTAAGAGCCTTCGGACGCTGTCCCTGCGCATTCGCGTTGGGATCACCAGGAGTTCCACCCGGCCCACCCGAAAATCCCCGACTCATGCTGTTCCGCATGTCGTCCAGCGACATGCCCGCCTTGAGTTCCACACCGCGAGCTTTCATCATATCCCGCACGAAGGAAGGCATGCGGTCCAGCTCTTCCTGGTCGATCTGCCCGTTACCATTGGAATCCATCATCGAGCCGAATCGGCTGCCCCGATCGCCTCCCGGAGGACCACCAAACCCACCCGGGGGCCCACCAAATCCTCCACCGCCAAAACCACCCGGAGGCCCACCAAAACCACCTGGAGGCCCACCGAAGCCTCCCGGAGGACCCCCGAAGCCGCCTCCCCCAAAGCCCATCGGCGGGCCACCGCCACCGCCCGGAAAACCCCCAAACATCGAACCACCGCGGTCGCCACGATCCCCACGATCCCCACGGTCGCCACGATCCCCACGACCACCCCGGTCACCGCGATCGCCTCTGTCACCGCGACCACCGAATGAATCCTGACCGGCGGCGGGCAAAGAGGCCGCCAGCAATCCAGCAATTGCCGTCAGTGTGAACAAATGTTTCATAGTTCCTGATCCCGGATGGGTTATTTCCAAGCGTTTCGGGGTTGCTGCTGCCTGTATTATGGACTCAAACACCGTCTGACCTGCTCTGATTCGGGAATCTTTCCAATTTTCGCAGACTCCCACGCCATAATTGTGGGTTTGAGAGCGAAGAACACCATAAAACGTTCCAGACAGGCACGGGATCTCTGAACCGTGCATGGTGTCCCCGTTTCAATCGGTATCTTCTTTCCGCAGGCGGCAAACTTGAGGATTTTCGTCTGATTCGGGGGGGATGTGATCATGACTTGCAGGCTGTTGTGCGAAGAATACACAGTTTTCTCAGCCTGCAGTTGTGAAATTGGTGTCGTTTGTCAGATGACGGTGCAAAACTCAATTGGACTGAAATCCAGGGATTCCCGATGCTCACCGTCAGCAGACCCTGCCATGACGGGGTTTGATTCTCGGGAGCAATGATCTTCGGACACACTGATCATCGTGCAGATTCCCCGGACTTCAGCAGTTTCCCCGAAACATCGCCAAACAAATCTCCCGACAGACGGGTTTTCTGCGGATTGTAAGAAAGTCGACCATGAGCAAGTTGCGTGGCATCTCTCTCTGGCTCTGCACGGTTCTCGTGCTGCAGGTTCTCTCGTCCACAGCGTCAGCACAGTCCAGTGGTCGGACGGGATCAGAAACAGATTTGCTGCGTCGTGAGGACGTGCAGCAGGAACTGGGGCTGTCCGAATCCCAGAAGACTCAGTTGACAGAGGCCGCGGCCGCCGGAACGCCCGGTAAAGAAATCTTCGACCCGTTTCTGCAGCGGATGAAGGACACGAAGGACGAGGCCGAGCGGACAAAGATTCGCGAAGAAATGCAGCAGGCGATCCAGGCCGCACGCACGTCTTCCGGTGGCAAGGCGCTCACGATTCTCGACAGCCGCCAGCTCAAGCTGCTGCGAACAATTTTCATCCGTGAGGCTGGGGTTCGGGCGATTTCCGACGCCCGCGTGGCGACGGATCTGGGCCTGACCGACGATCAGAAAAAGCAGCTGGAAGAGGTAGCGACGAAGTCCCGTGAGGCTTCCGCAGCTCTGGGGTTCAATGCCACGCCGGAACAGCAGCAGGCGTTTCGCAAAGAGTGGGACGAAAAGTACCTCGCAATTCTGACGGCCGAGCAAAAGCAGAAATGGACTGAGCAGTCCGGTCCGGCGACAGCAGCGGTCGCTGGTGCAGCCGGAACGCCGGCCGCCGCGGGTGATTCTGCGATGGCTCCGGCCGATGGTGCAGCCCCCCCAGCCGGTGCCGTAGTCGTGTCCAGTTTTGGCGCCGCAGCCGAACCTGGCCAGCGGGCAGAGAAGCTGTCATTTAACATGCGTTACGCGCCGTGGGATCAGGTGCTGCAGGACTTTGCGGCCGCAGCGGGGTACACACTGGACATCACTCAGATGCCCCCCGGAACGTTCACGCACATTGACTCTCAGGAATACAACATTCCGCAGGCCATGGACATCCTGAATGGTTACCTGCAACGGAAGGGCTACTCCCTGGTCGTGAAGGACAACTTCCTCGTCTGCGTGAACGTCGACAAAACCATTCCTCCGAATCTGATCCGTGACGTCGCCGTCGATGACCTGCTGAAGGTCGAAGCGGGCAGTCGAGTGATTGGCGAGAACGAGATTGTTCGAATCGAAATTCCCCTCGAAAAGCTCGACGTCGGTGTGATGGCCCAGGAAGTCGAACAGCTGCTGGGTCCGCTGGGCACCATGACGGCGTTCACTCAGACGGGCTCGCTGATCATTGCGGATACCGGTGCCAATCTGCGGCGGATTAAGTCGTACATCGAAGCATCGCTGGGCCGGGTCAAGGACGAACTGGTCTTCAAGTCGTATTACCTGGAGAACATCGACGTAGAAGAAGCTGAGTTCATGCTGTTGGCTCAGTTTGGCATGCGTCAGGGTGTGACGAACGTCAGCAGCGGCGCCGGTGGGGATCGTCGTGGTCAGCCCCCGCAACCGCAAGCCCCCACGCGTAACTCCACCATGCAGGTGTTTTCAGACACGCGCACCAACAGCCTGCTGGTCACCGCCTCGCCCGAACAGCAGAAGCTGGCAGAAGAGATCATCAAGACGCTGGATGTGGACAAAGACCCCAAAGGCAATCCTCTGGATCGCGAGGATCGTTCCGGTCCTTATTTGAAGGTCTACAAGGTTTCCGGCCGTGCCGATCAGGTGGCACAGAGTATTGATGCGATGATGCCGGGCGTCGTCGTGAATGAAGACGGCCAGGCTGGGACGGTGCACATCTTTGGAACAGCCAAACAGCAGCAGCAGATTGAAGAGTGGGTCAAGTCGTTCGTGGAAGGTTCCGGAACATCCGGCTCTGTGGCCGTCATTCCACTGGTGAAGATGGATCCGCTGACCGCCGCCTCCACTTTGAGAAACCTGTTCATCGCAGAAGGCGCTTCAGCTCCGACCTTTGAAACAGATCTCTACGGGAATCGCATCATTGCCAAAGGCACCGCGGCTCAGATTGAACAGATCCGCCAGGTGCTGCGAGATCTTGGCGAAGACGGAACCGGCACCCGCAATAAAGGCGAAGGTGGACCGATCCGTCGCTATTCACTGCGAGGTCGTGATCCGGCGGAATTCTTTGAGTATCTGCAGAAGGAATGGCAGGAAGAGGAACGCTCCACAATCCGCATCGTGGTGCCATCCAAAAGCGGTCCGATTCGGGACCTGAAGACTCCTTCCAAAGGTGCGCTGCCCACCGACGAAGCGGCTCCTGCTACTGAGCCAGCACCAGCTCCGGAAACCACAACGAAAACCAGCCCCGTGCGTTCAGGGATTCGGAAGGACGTCTTCTACTATCCTGTTCGGCAGGAAGCAGCAGCGGTGGAGTCACTGCCCGGCACGCGGCAACCCCCGGCTGACAGCCAGTTGGCCGAATCCGGCATTCAGATCGTTGTGGATGGTGATGACCTGCTGTTGTTGTCTCGTGACGAAGAGGCGCTGGATCGGCTGGAAGACATGATGGATTTTCTCCAGCAGTCCATCCCCTTTCGGACCCGCTGGACCGTCTTCTATCTCGAAGCGTCCGATGCCACGGAAACAGCCGCGCTGCTGGAACAACTGATGCCCAGTAGTAGTGTCACATCAACTGCAGCCGACTCCAGCTTCAGTCTCAGTTCCATGTTCAGCCCGATCACTCAGTCGGTCTCCAGTATGACCGGACTTTCCGGGCTGGGAAACAACCCTCAGACACTGCGAATTATTCCGGATGCACGAGCGAACGCGCTCTACATCACGGGACCTCAGGCCAGCGTGGACGAAGCGGAATCGTTGTTGCGAGTCCTGGATTCCAACAACATGCCCGAATCGCTGCGAGAACTGCAGCCGCGTCGAATTCAATTGGAATACGCGGACATCGACGAAGTTGTTGCGATCGTCAATGACGCTTTCAAGCCCTATATGGAACCCGCTGGCGGACGTGCAGCGCAGAATAATCCACTGGCGCAGATGTTCGGTGGTGGTGGCGGCGGCGGCCAGGGGGGGCGCAACGAGCCGCAGGGTGTTCAGATGACGGTGGCCGTGGATCGACAGAACAGCACGCTGGTGATCTCCAGCAGCGAAGCCCTGTTCACAAAAGTGAAATCGCTGATCGAGGAAACTGACAAAGCCGCGAAAGATGCCAATCGTACCGTGCGAGTCGTGCAACTGAAGAATTCAGAAGCATCGATGGTTCAGCAGTCGCTGACTTCCCTGTTTCCCCGTGTCACCAGCAGTGCCTCACGGCCCTCGTCGTCCGGTGGATCCGGTGGTGGCGGTAACGGCAGCAATTCTCCATCGGCGGGTTCAGACGCCCGCTCTGCAGCGCCTCAGGCACAGGACCCGATGCAGCAGATGATGATGGATCGGATGCGTCAGCGTGGAGGGCAGGGCGGCAGTCCGTTCGGTGGTGGTATGAGTCCCTTCGGGGGCGGAGCGAGCCCATTCGGTGGCGGCCGTGGTGGCTTCAATCCATTTGGTGGCGGCGGTGGGCGGGGCGGACGTTAGTTCGTCGGCCGGAGAACCAGCGAGGGGGCGACAGGCCGCACGCGATGTCCGGAACAGATCTGAAAGTTGAAGCAGCGTAAGACTCGGCAGACGACCGTCAGAAACTCTGGCTGATTCGAGTGACGTTCAGTTAGTACAGGTAAGAATTTCGGGCAGGGACGCTTCCTCCTGACAGCGAAGATTGATGGCAGATTATGGAACTGGGTCAGCTACTCATTGACGAAGGCCTGGCGACTCGCGAGCAGATCAATGCTGCACGGGAGGCACATGGTGGTTCGCGAATTGATCAGGCGCTGATCCGGATGGGGGTGGTCACCGAAGACCGCGTGCTGCAGGCCTTGTCGCATGAGTTCGGCATGCAGTATGTCGACCTGAAGGACGTCCGGATCGACACGGATCTGCTGCAGAAGTTTCCTACTTCGTCGATCTACAGACACTCGCTGCTGCCGTTGTATCGTGAAAATGGTCATGTGGTGATTGCCACCTCCGACCCACTGAACCTGGAAGGCCTTGACGAGTTAAGCACAGTCAGTGGTTTCCGACTGTCCCCCGTGCTGACTCGCAGCGGCGAACTGGGAAGTCGGATTCATGAACTGCTGGGGGTGGGCGGGGACACAATCAACGAGTTGGTCCGGAAACGCAGCGAAGAAGGCATAGAGCTGCTGGAGGAGATCAACGAGGACTTTGGTGAACTGGCCGAGGGTGCTCAGGCACCGTCCGTGATCAAGCTCGTGAATGAACTCCTGCTGGAAGCCGTGAAGCTGCAGACCAGTGACGTGCATATCGAGCCCTCCGAGAATGGCATGCGGGTGCGGTTTCGTCTGGACGGCATGTTGCGAATTCAGCCCACACCCCCGGAAATTGCTCAGTTCTATTCGGCCATCGTCACGCGACTGAAGATCATGTCGCATCTGAACATTGCCGAAAAGCGACTGCCGCAGGACGGGCGCATCAAGCTGCGAGTGGCTGGTCGCGAGGTGGACGTCCGCGTCTCCATCATTCCGATGCTGCATGGCGAAGGCGTCGTCATGCGTCTGCTGGACAAGGCTCGCATGTCCTTCGATCTGAAGGCTGTCGGCATGCCGCCGACCGTCATGAAGATCTACAGACAGCTGATTGACCTTCCCCACGGGATTGTGCTTGTCACAGGTCCCACAGGAAGCGGTAAGTCGACAACGCTTTACAGTGCTCTGAATGAGATCAAAGATCCCACGATCAAGATCATCACGGTGGAAGATCCTGTGGAATACCACATGGATGGCATCAGCCAGATTCAGGTGCACAGCCGGATCGGATTGACCTTCGCCGCGGGCCTGCGAAGTATTCTGCGTCATGACCCCGACGTGGTGTTGATCGGGGAAATTCGAGACGGTGAGACAGCTCAGGCGGCCATCCAGGCGTCGCTCACCGGGCACCTTGTGTTCAGTACTCTGCACACCAACGACGCCCCCAGCGCCTTCACTCGACTTGTCGATATGGGGGTCGAACCGTATCTGGTTGCCAGCACAGTTGAGGGCATTCTGGCCCAGCGACTGGTGCGGAGATTGTGTGCGCACTGCAAAGTGGCGACACCCATTGATGGGTTGGACCTGCCCGTTGACTTTCCTCGTGAACTGACCTCGGTCGTCTACGAACCGCGCGGGTGTCGTGAGTGTCGGGATACGGGGTATTCCGGGCGTATCGGGGTCTTCGAACTGTTGCGAACGGATCCGATCGTGCAGCGGATGTGTGTGGAACAGAAAAGCAGCACAGAGATTCGTGACTATGCTCTGAAAGCCGGCATGACAACCCTCAGGTCCAGCGGTTGGGAACAGGTGGCTGCCGGCGTGACCAGCATTGAAGAAGTAGTGCGAATTACCCGTGGAGACATTGTCGGTTAGTGGTAACAAGGATGGCCGTAATGCATCGAAAGGATACGGCGATCAGCATTCCAGACAGAACTTTCAAGGCAGATGTGTGATTCATGCCGGAATTCAGGTACCAGGCAAGAGAACTGACGGGCCGACAGGTCTCGGGAACGCTGACTGCGACCAGTGAAAAAGACGCACTGGCCGTTCTGGCATCTCGCAGTCTGTTTCCGATCAGTGTTGCGCTGACGGAGCAGTCAAAACAGAGTGGCGCTGGAGGCTCTCGTCGTGTTCCGTCGAAATACCTGACGATTTTCTACAATCAGTTGTCAGACCTGCTCAAGTCCGGAGTGCCCCTGCTGCGGTCACTGCAACTGCTGGAAGAACAGACATCGCATCCCGGACTGCGATTTGTGGTGCAGGACGTGCGTGAGCAGGTGGCGGACGGAAGTCGTCTGAACGACGCCATGCGGCGGCACCCGAAGACCTTCAACTTTCTCTCCATCAGCATGGTCAAGGCCGGGGAGGAAGGTGGATTCATCGAAGAAGTGCTCAGCCGGATTGCCGCCTTCAACGAACATCAGGAAGAGCTGCGTGGCAAAGTGACCGGGGCCATGGTTTACCCGCTGTTCCTGATGCTGGTCGGTCTGGCCGTGGTAACGGTCATGATGGTCTGGTTTGTGCCGAAGTTTGCGGTCATTTTTGACCGGATGAAGGATCAGGGAACACTTCCCTGGGCAACGACCACGCTGTTGGGAATCAGTGATGCCATTCAGAATCAGGGCCTGTTGATTCTGGCCGCAGTGGCTGGGGGAATCTTCGGCATTGTGTATTATTTTCAGAGTCCGGAAGGTGTGCGGAATCTTGACCGCTGGAAACTGAAGATTCCGGGGCTGGGTGGTATTCTGCAGAGCCTTGCTGTTGCGCGGTTCTGCCGGATGCTGGGAACACTTTTGAAAAACGGTGTTCCGATTCTGCAGTCGTTGCGTATTGCCAAGGACGCCAGCGGAAACGTGGTTCTGGCTGAGGCCATTGGGAATGCAGCGGACAACGTCAGCAGCGGACAGTCGCTGGCGGTGCCTCTGCGGGCCAGTGGACAATTCACTCGGGACCTGATTGAAATGATTTCGGTGGGTGAAGAAGCCAATAATCTGGAAAACGTGTTGATCAATGTTGCGGACAATATGGAAAAACGCACGGGCCGGCGAATTGAAATGGTGGTGCGTCTCCTGGAACCCATGATGTTGCTGGTGATGGCGGCTGTCGTCACATTTGTGATTGCCGCACTGCTGTTGCCGGTTCTGAATATGTCGGCTCCCGCTTGAAATCGGTGAGTTCGCGGCGGACGGCGGCAGGAGGTTTCAGACCTTGTGAGTCGCCCGCAGTGATCACCGGACCACAGTGAAGGTTGCCCCGTTTGTTAATGTGCCTGAAGGGGTGCAGAGTCTTTCAGAAAAGAAATTGAAGCTATGAAAAAGTTGACGAACAGATCCACGAAGATTCAGCAGCGTGCTGGTTTTACGCTGCTCGAACTTCTGATTGTACTCGCCATTATTCTGGTGATTGCTGCCATGGTGGTGCCCAACCTGATCGGCACTCAGCAGAAAGCCAACGAAGACCTGACGCTGGCCACGATCAAGAGCATCGAAAAGAATCCGGTGGGAACATGGGCCGCCGACCACGACGGCAGTTACCTGAAGGCCAGTGGCCAGGAGGCCTGGTCGCAGATGATGAATCCAGGTTCTTACAAGGGCCGTAAGCTGCGTCCCTACATCGAAGAACCACCGACCGACGCCTGGGGACGAGTGCTGCAGTACGAATGGAACGGTGACGGCCACAGCAAAAAACAGAACGCCCTGAAACCCGCCATCTGGTCGACCGGTGCCAACGGTCAGGATGAAGGCGGCGAAGGCGATGACCTCGCCAGCTGGCGTTCGATGTCAGCAGGTACAGAAAACTGATTTGTGCTCTGGCGGTTCCGGCGTGTTCAGAAGAGGGGTGCGTTCAGAAAAGGGGTCAGGAACCAATATCCAAATGG
>JALQWE010000641.1 GCA_023258825.1 Planctomycetaceae bacterium
GCACAATCAGCTGGAGCGGATTTTGGCCCGAGCTGATCAGACGGGCTTCAAAGGCTTCTGCCCGGTTGCTCTGCGAGACCAGCGACAGCTGGTAGACGCTGATGCTGAAATCAAGGCTGAATTCGGATTGCAGACCTACACCTTTTCATCGGCGGAAGCGAAAGCAGCTTTCGAGGCCAACCCAACGCGTTATGCCCCGGTCGCTGGTGGCAATGATGTCGTGGCCGAAGCTGCGGACGGAGTTCAGAAGCCCGGCCGACTGGATTATTCGCTGTGGTATCGAGACCGGCTGTACCTGTTCGAGTCTCGTGAGAACATGGCGGCGTTTCATCAGAGTCCGCGGAAGTTTGCCGCTGCGGAGTGATCCGGGTGTGTTGATCACTGAGTGATTCATCGGGGAAGCGAGGGTGAAAGCCTTCGCTTCCCTCATTTGTTTTCCGGGTGGAAGTGTTCTGATGTTGAGACGTGACTGCTGTGTGACCTGGTGGCTGTGATGGCTGGGGCTGAACAGATGAAAATTCGAGCGGGACGTCAAGTTGGCGCTGAGATTTCGAATGATCGTTGCCGGGCAGCTGGTTGAGCAGACGCGAAGTCTGCCGGGTCGGAAAGGGCATCGGCAGAAACTGCCTTTGTTCGCGGTGATGAAAACCGTGAATCCATGGAATCGGGGCTTTTTCGAAAAATCGAGCCAGGTTTTGTGCAGATTCGCGGAGAAGACGTGTTGACACTCCAGGCCAACCGGCGATATCACTCGGCCTCTCAATCCGGATTCATCTCCTGAATCCAAATCTCCTTTCTGGCTTTCCTTTCTGGTGTTTCGGAGTTCCTCCGGAACCACCGAGTTGTCGGTTGAACGCGTGCTTTTTCGGGAATTCTCAATCCCGATCAGGTTCGATACAGCGACACTCATGCTCCTCTCTTGTCTCTCCCCTCCGTCTCTCCTCCCTCAGCTCTCAGATCGAGGACATCATGAACGAGTTCCCGCTCGGTGCTCATCATGAGCCGCATATTCTGCGGTTCCCGCAACCAGCCATCGCCCCACCTGCTGAAGTTAAAGCGGTGGCGCCGGAAGCCGAAGCACCCAGTCGTGCTGTACTGGTCTTCTCACCTCGCCCGGGTGCTCGTCAGCTGCTGGCTGACGATGTCCGCAAGCGAGGGATGCAGGTGTGTGAAA
The DNA here is from genome assembly GCA_023258825.1 of Planctomycetaceae bacterium. Lineage (GTDB taxonomy): Bacteria > Planctomycetota > Planctomycetia > Planctomycetales > Planctomycetaceae > SXXK01. Next base: position 1,175 of record JALQWE010000641.1, read on the forward strand.
CAGACAGCCCTGACGCCATGCTCTTTCACCTGAGCCGTCAGGAATTCTGCTGCTGTATCATTGATGATGCCGATTCCGTATCACGAATTCAGGAAGTGAATGCGGCGATTCGCAGTCACTCCAAAGCGGCTCAGGTCATCTGCATTGTGGGTGAAGACTCACGATGGGGTCGTGAAACCGTACCATCGTTCGAATGCGATGTGATCGAACGACCGTACTCAGCGTCGCGTTTCGGTGCGGCCCTGATGAATGCCCTGCGACGTGGCGAACTGGTCAGAGAAAATGAAAAGCTGCGACGTCAGCTGCTGAACCGAAACCTGATGGATCTGGTGGGCAGCACACCGGCCATGCAGTCTCTGCGAGAATCCATTCGGATCGCCGCGGACGATGATCGTACTGTACTGGTGCGAGGTGAACCGGGCAGTGGTACCACGCTGATCGCCGAAGGCCTGCATCGCTGCAGCCGTCGCGCTGGCAAGGCGTTCCTGCGAATTGACTGCAGTCTGCACTCCGTGGAAACGCTGGAATTGCAGTTGTTTGGTGATGGAACTGCAGACGGCTTCCCCGGCTACCTGAAAATGGGTGAAGGCGGCTCGATTCTGCTGGACAATGTGGACACAGTGGCGCTTCCCTTCCAGAAACGTCTGGCTCAATTGCTGGAACAGCGAGCTGCTGCGGTACTTCACGGAAGTCAGGACGGACCCAACATTCGGTTCCTTGCGGCAACGCATGGTGACCTGAATCGACTGGCCATGGAAGGCCGCTTCCGTGATGACCTGCTGCAGCATCTGAGCGGTATCACGCTGCAGTCGCCGCCATTGCGAGTGCGAACGAATGACATTCCGTTGCTGGTGGAGCATTTCATCAGCCAGATCTCGCTGAAGGAAGGTCGCCCACCGCGTCAGATCACGGCAGATGCCCTGCGAGTGCTGGAAGCACATCCCTGGCCGGGCAATGTTCGCGAGCTGCAGAATGTGGTGGAACGCTGCTGTACGGTGGATGTCACCGAAAGCATTACTCCGGAAGATCTGCGTCCGTGGCTGCACAACGATTCCATCGAGGATGGTGCAGAGTGCGTGGGCATGACCCTGGCGGAGATGGAACGCAAGCTGATCGAATCCACCTTTGCACGCTGCAACGGCAATCGTGAAAAGACCGCTCAGATCCTGCAGATTGGACTGCGAACGCTGTCCGGGAAACTCAGAGAGTACGGCTATCCTCCACGAGGCGGCCCGGGTTCCAACATCAAGCGGCCTGTCGTTGTGACCTTCGGTGGTGAACGTAAGGCTGCCTGATTGAGGACCACTGTGTCCTCGCAGCAGATCTGAACAAAAGGCTATTCCCTCCTCCTGAACAGGGCTTGCTTTCCCCCGGAAGCAAGCCCTGTTCCCGTTTGGGGCGTGCTTGCAAAAAGGGGGCAGGTACCAATAGTGCTGCTTGCAAAAAGGCGGCAGGTACCAATAGTGCGAAGCACCCTTCGGGCCGGGGCAGAAAAAGGGTCAGGAACCAATA
>JALQWE010000642.1 GCA_023258825.1 Planctomycetaceae bacterium
AACGCACGCTGCGGGAATTTCGAATTCGCGGTGTCAAAACCAACATTCCGTTTCTGACACGGGTGATGTCGCATCCGACCTTCGTCAACGGCGAATGTACGACGCGATTTATTGACGAGACTCCCGATCTGTTCCGCTTCGATCAGCGTCGCAACCGAGCCACTCGCCTGTTGACCTACCTTGCCGAAACCATCGTCAACGGCAACAGTCTGGTCAAAGGGCGACCCCGATCAGCGCGGCGTACGCCGGCTCCGGTGCCCACAACCCCACGTGGCCTGAAGCCCCCCGAGGGAACTCGGGATCGCCTGAAAGCGATGGGCGCGCAGGCCTTCGCTGGATGGGTGCGAGACCAGAAGCGGCTGCTGATTACCGACACCACATTCCGCGACGCGCACCAGTCACTGCTCGCCACGCGTATGCGCACCTTTGACCTGCTTCAGATCTCCGATGCGTACTCCCACTACTGTGCGGACATGTTCAGTCTGGAAATGTGGGGCGGCGCCACGTTTGATACCTCCATGCGGTTTCTGAAGGAATGCCCATGGCAGCGTCTGGTTCAGATGCGCGAACGCATTCCCAACATTCTGTTTCAGATGCTGCTGCGTTCTTCCAACGCTGTGGGCTACACCAACTACCCGGACAACATCGTGCAGGTGTTTGTCAAAGAAGCGGCGGACGCGGGTATCGACGTCTTTCGGATCTTTGACTGTCTGAACTGGTTGCCCAACATGAAGGTGGCCATGGACGCCGTGGTCGAATCCGGCGCTATCTGCGAAGCCGCTATCTGCTACACCGGTGATATCACCAATCCCGGACGTTCCAAATACAGCCTGAAGTACTACGTGGACCTGGCCAAACAGCTGGAGCACATGGGGGCCCACATTCTGGCGATCAAGGATATGGCCGGATTGTGCAAACCCGCGGCCGCTGCGCAGCTGATCAAGGCCCTGAAGCAGGAAATCGGAATTCCGATTCACTTCCACACGCACGACACCGCAGGAATTCAGGCGTCTTCCATTTTCCAGGGTGCTCTTGCGGACCTGGACATTGCGGATGCCGCGATGGCGCCACTGTCCGGAGGGACATCGCAGGTCAACCTGAACACGCTTGTCGAAATGATGAAATTCGGCGAGCGCGACACGCAGCTCAATTCGGATCACCTGGACACGATTGCCGAATACTGGCGGGCTGTGCGTGAATTTTACACACCGTTTGAAAGCGTAGCGCTGGCGGCAACGGCCGACCTGTACCGCCACGAAATGCCCGGTGGCCAGTACACCAACCTGTTCGAACAGGCGCGGGCTCTGGGCCTTGCGGATCGCTGGCCGGAAGTCTGCCAGTTGTATGCGGATGTGAATCAGCTGTTCGGTGACATCGTTAAGGTGACGCCGACAAGCAAATCCATCGGAGACATGGCACTGTTCATGCTCGCCAACAATCTCACCTGTGACGATGTGCTGAATCCGGACAAGGACATTTCCTTCCCCGGCAGCGTGATCGACCTGATCAGTGGTGGCATGGGACAGCCTCCAGGTGGTTTCCCGGAAGCTGTGCGTCAGCGAATTCTGCTGGGCAAACAGGAATTTGTCGGACGCCCTGGAGAAACGCTGCCGCCCGCCGATATGGAGACAGCGCGTGGCAAAGTCGCGTCGATCCTTGGACGAGTTCCTTCCGGGCGGGAGGTCATTTCCTGGTTGCTGTATGAACGGGTGTACGAAGAGTTCGCCGCACACCAGGACAGCTACTCGGATCTCAGCATCCTGCCCACTCCGAACTTCTTCTTCGGACTGGATCCGGGTGAAGAAATCGCCATTGATATTGAACCCGGAAAGACGCTGATCATCCGGCTGCTGACCGTCAGCGATCCGCATGCCGACGGAACGCGAACGGTCTTCTTTGAACTCAACGGACAGCCGCGGGAAATCACGGTCACGGACAGTTCTGTGGAAGCCACCGTGGTGACGCGAGTCAAAGCGGATTCTGCAATTGCCGGGCAGGTGGGAGCGACGATGCCGGGCATGGTTGTCACGGTCGCGATTAAGGCTGGCGATCGCATTCGCAAAGGCCAGAAACTGCTCAGCCTTGAAGCGATGAAGATGGAAACAGCCATCAACTCGGACCTTGATGGAAAGGTCCGTGAGATTCTGGTGAGCCCCGGAAATCGCGTGGAGACCGGCGATTTGCTCGTTATCATTGATCCCGCCTGAAGCTGCAAGGCTCAGACTCGGATGCACCGCCATTTCGGCAAGGACCCTCGAAACGGCGTGTTCCAGTCAGTCCAAATCAGGCGATGTGGCTGCAGCTACCCGGCGACAGTCGGTTTTGTTGGCTCTGATGGACGATGTAACGGACAAGGACTGACTGATGCCCTCGATCAATACTGACCCGCAGACCACTGCCGTTCCTGTTGACGAAACTCTGATCGGCCGGATTCATCAGGGGGATTGTGTGCAGACACTGGCTGGTCTGCCCGCGGAGAGTGTGCACCTGGCCTTTGCAGATCCACCGTTCAACATCGGCTATGACTATGACGAATACCACGACCAGCTGGATTCGGACAAGTACCTGGCGTGGTCACGGGAGTGGATGGCGCAGGTGTATCGCGTCCTGATTTCCACAGGCACGTTCTGGCTGGCGATTGGAGATGAATACGCGGCGGAGCTGAAGATTGAAGCGCAGAAACTG
>JALQWE010000643.1 GCA_023258825.1 Planctomycetaceae bacterium
TACCTGCGGAAAGAAATCTTTGAACCATTGGGCATGAAAGACACGGCCTTCCAGCTGACCGAATCTCAGGCCCTGCGATTGGCGACGACCTACAAGCCGGGCAAAGCGCCGGGGGAACTGGTCGCAGTGGAAATCCCGGACCCTCGTGTCGCACGCATGCCCAATCCCTCCGGCGGCCTGTATTCGACCGCTGACGACATGTCGAAATTCTATGGAGCGGTGCTTGCTGCATTGCGTGGACATGAAACACCCGTCGCCGGTCTGACTTCATTTGCAAAGGCCATGGTCACCCCACAGACCGGCGAACTGGTGACTGGCTTCACACCAGGCAATGCCTGGGGACTGGGATGGTGCGTGCTGCAACAACCACAGGGTGTGACTCGACTGCTGTTTCCCGGAACATGTGGACATGGCGGCGCCTGGGGAACTCAGGGCTGGATCGATGTGCGTCGCAACATGGTGCTGTTGCTGCTGATACAGCGAACTGAGTTCGGGAACAGCGATGGTTCAAACGTGAGGGATGCGTTCAATGAGGCGACTCTGACAAGTTACCGCGGCCATTCCTCCGAGTCGGCGGCCCGCAGAGATTTTCTTAACTACACCGGTACGGTGGAACTGCGAGTGGGAACGACCTCGGCGATCGTCTGCCCCGAAGCCGGAGGTCGAGTGCTGACGTATTCCTTCAATGGACACAATATGTTGTCTCTGGATGACCGCGAGCGGGATTGGGCACCTGGCCAGCCGGCGGCGATTTCCGCGGGACGCTTTGATATCGGTCCGGAACTCGTCACACCGTCGCACCCCGTGTTGTGGTCCGGCCCATGGACAGCAGAAATCACAGGTCCTGCTTCCGTACGACTGGTCAGCGCTCGGGATGCCGCCACCGGACTGCAATTGATGCGTGATTTTGAACTGCAGAGCGCAGACAATCCTGACTCAGCCCCGGGGACCACAGCAACCAGTGTCGATGCTGCAAGTCCGCAATTTCGCGGAGCAACCCTTGTTTGTCGTCAAACAATGATGAATGTAGGCTCGTCGCCCGTGGAAACATGCCACTGGGGGCGATCGTTTTCACCTGGTGGAGGGATCTGCCTCATCCCGCTGGGTACTCAGCCCAGTCGATTTCCATCGCGTTACGTCATGTACGAAGAAGGAACGCTGCTCAACGTGCGAAACACAGACCCGCTGATTCGTGAGAGAGAGGGGTTTCTGGAGATCCTTGGCCCGCCCCGCAAACCCAAACTGGGATTCGATTCCTTTGCCGGTTGGCTGGGATATTTGATGCCGGGAAATCATCTGTTCATCAAGCGATTTCCCACCTACCCGGATCGGGTGTACAACGAGGTGGCTGGTCTGACCGTGTCGGTCTGGTATCCACAGTCCGGTTCGGTGATCGAGCTGGAACCTATTGGTCCCCGAGAACGGCTTGCCCCGGGACAGGTTGCAACGTTCACAGAATCATGGAGCGTGGCGGATTATCCGTATCCAGCCGCGGACTCCAGCATCGATCTGCCAGCACTCAGAAAACTGGTGGAGGGCACTGCCGACGGACCGGCGGCCAACACACAGAATCGGTAGCACGAAGACCAGGACCAGACCAGGCGGCGGCAACAGGATGCCTCCTGCCTGCCGCGAAAACCGTTACAGGATCGATCACAGTCGAAAGCGAGAATCATGAAAAATCCATGGAGCGTTCTGGCAGCCGCAGTCCTTCTGTGCAATTGTCATATTCCGGTTGTCGGCCAGGAAACCGGCGAAGAGCGGTTTCAGTCACTGCTGAATGGTCGCGATTTGACCGGCTGGGTTCTGGTGAATACCCCGGCGGAAACCTGGACTATGCAGGATGGACTACTGGTCTGTTCAGGCAAACCGATTGGAGAAATTCGCACCGATCGCATGTACCAGAATTTTATCCTTGAGGTGGAATGGCGGCACATGGTCCCGGGCGGCAATGCCGGGATTTTCGTCTGGGCCGACGCAATCACGGCACCGGGCGTTCCGTTCCATCGGAGCATCGAAGTTCAGGTACTTGATCATGCCTACGGACAGTCACGTGGACATACCACGCACGGCGACATCTTTCCGATTCACGGTGCTCGCATGACACCGTTGAACGGTCGCGGTGGAAGCCGCGCCTTTCCCGTCGAGGAACGCGCGCTGCCATCTCCGCAGTGGAATCATTACCGTATCGAATGTCGTGACGGCGAAATCTCATTGGCGGTGAATGGTGCTGTGGTCACTCGTGGACGCCAGGCCAGTCCGCGCCGAGGCTACATCTGTCTGGAATCTGAGGGAGGCGTGGTCCAATACCGCAAACTACAGATTATGGAACTACCCGACACAGCAGTCGCGGCGGACGACGTGGCTCAACTGAACCGCGGAGATGTCAGCCTTTACTCAGGACTGGATCTGCGAGACTGGACGCTGAATGAAGAATCCCGGCCGCACTGGATTGTAGAGGACTGGGTTCTGCGGTTCGATGGCCAATCCACAGACGGTGCCAGCACACTGCAGCACTCCCGGAAATTTCCGGCCCCCGCATTCGTACTGGATGTTCAACCGGAGCCGGGCTTCCGCACGCTGACATTCAATCCGGATGTTGCGTCGGAATCACTGACGATTTCCCTTGACACCGAGGGAACCACTGATCTGCTGAAAGTCGGAAACTGGTCGCGAAT
>JALQWE010000644.1 GCA_023258825.1 Planctomycetaceae bacterium
ACCGATGGCTACACCCAGAAACTACCGTGGGATTCACGCACGGCCGGTGCGTCCGGCTACCCGGTTGAAGGCGGCGCGATCAAGCGGCTGGATAGCAAAACCGTGCTGGATGTGGTTCGCAATCGCGTCCAGATCATCATTCGGGTGCCCGGTGGGGCCCAGCTGGTCCGCGATGTGATTACTGTGCGATCCCGAAAACTGAAGGAAGAGCAGGAGCTGGAGCTGGTGTTCGGAAGAAAACCAAAAGAGACAGATTCCGAATAATCGTCCAGCGCATCGCGCGAGCTGCGGCCCTGAAGGTTTCCTGTGGCCGCTGTTCCACCTTCATTGGTCAGCGGAATTCCGGCATCGTTCACAGCGGGGCTGATCAGTATTCGTCACGTGTCTGAATGAACAGGGCCTTCTTTTCACCCGGAAGTGTGAAGTCAAAGCCACAGGCCTTGAAAAAACCATCCGTCGACGTGATTGCCATCACTTCCAGCACGTTTCTCTGAACGGCGAGGTCCACGCAGCTTTGCACCAGCCGACGTCCGATGCCCTTGCCGTGGTGTGCCTGATGCACCGCCAGACTGCGAATCTCAGCCAGCTTGGCGGAATAGATTTCCAGCGCGGCAAATCCCACGATCTGCCCGTCGGATTCGGCCACAAAGCCGAAGGGGACGAGATCGCTGAGTTCATCCGTGGTACGTGGCAACAGGCGGTTGGCCTGCACGAACTGATCAATCAGGCTTTTCAGCTGAGGAATATCATCGCGGCATGCCGCGCGCACGACGTAATCACACACCTTGCCGTCGGTCATGGAATCGGTCAAATCCTTTGCAGACAGGGGCACCAGCAATCGTTTTCAGCGACATATAATAATCAGATGCGGTCCCAGCGTTTGCCTTATTTTTCGGCTACGGGAGAAATTCCAGACAATTCCAGTCGCCGAAACGCTCTTTGCCCCGGCAAGGAACGTTCATTCCGGATGCCGAACATGGTCCTGCGCCGCGTTCGATATCCATGTTCCACGGCTCCCGATCCACGGCGAATCCAGCAGTCAGAACATTGTCAGTCGCAGTTCCCGGTCGATATAGTGTCGTGCAGGGAAGTGCAGGGGCGGCCAGACTGCAGTGGCGTGTCCGTTCCGATAGTGACAGGCCTTTCGATTTCCTGCTTCAGATTTTTAATGGCGTTGCTCAACGGCCACTGCTCCGGCAGGTTCATTTTGTTCCAGTCAGCCATAACCAACTCGGAGATTTGACGGATGCACCGCATCACTCGCCGACGCCTGCAGCAATTCAGCGGATTGTCGCTGCTGGGAGGTTCTCTGTCCGGGTGGTTGCCACAACTTGCCGCCATTGCCCGGGACGCAGGCCAGCAGCCCAAACGTGCCTGCATCCTGCTGTGGATGTCGGGGGGGCCCAGCCAGCTGGAGACGTTTGATCCCAAGGTGGGACAGGCCAATGGCGGTCCCACTCAGGCGATCGAAACCGCGGCGCCCGGCGTGCGGATCAGTGAGCACCTGCCGCAGGTGGCCACGGTGATGCAGCATCTGGCGCCAATTCGTTCGATGACCACCAAAGAAGGGGATCACACACGGGCCACCTATTATCTCCGCACCGGATATCTGCCTCAGGGCCCCGTGCAGTATCCCAGCCTCGGCGCGTTTCTCAGCCGCGAACTGCATGCTCCGGACTGTGATCTGCCAGGATTCGTCAGCATCAATCCCTTTCGCGCGTTCAACCCCGCAGCCTACGGACCGGGGTTCCTGGGACCCGCTCTGTCCCCACTCATCGTGGAATCGGAGATGAACGCCGAAAACGCGGTCTCGTTCGAGGTGAAAAACCTGAAGTCTTCCACCGCCGACAGCCCGGATCGAACCGCAACTCGCCGAAATCTGCTGGCGTCCTTCGAAAAATCATTCCTCGCCGACCGTCCGGATGCCCCGGGACGCAGCCACGTCCAGTCCTACGAACGCGCTATGCGCATGATGAATTCCTCTGCCGTGTCCGCGTTTCAGCTGGACCAGGAGGACGCGGCGCTGCGTCAGGCTTACGGCCAGAATCCGTTTGGTCAGGGCTGTCTCCTCGCTCGACGTCTCATTGAACGCGGGGTCTCTTTCGTCGAAGTCTCACTCACCGATGTCACCGGGGCCGCAGGAGCCGGCTGGGACACCCACGCCGACAATTTCAATGCTGTCAAGTCGCTCTGCGGGGTGCTTGATCCGGCATGGGCCACACTCATGAACGACCTGAAGCAACGCGGTCTGCTGGATTCCACGCTCGTCATCTGGATGGGCGAATTCGGTCGTACTCCCGTGATCAATTCCAACACCGGTCGCGACCACTGGCCCGGCAGCTGGAGCACTGTGCTGGGCGGCGGAGGAATCAAGGGGGGGCAAGTGTATGGGGCCACGGCCGACGATGGCGTGGAGATTCGTGACAATCCGGTGACCGTCCCCAATCTGATGGCCACCGTCTGCCGCGCGCTCGGGCTGGATCCGGAACACACCAATCTCAGCAACATCGGTCGCCCCATTCCCCTCGCAGACCACGGCGCTCAGCCCCTGCAGCCCCTGCTCACGGAAAACTGAAAACAGCTCACCGACAACCGACAACCGACAACCGAAAACTGAAAACTGAAAACTGAAAACCTCCCACCTGCCGCTCAGCGATGTGCACCCGGATCACC
>JALQWE010000645.1 GCA_023258825.1 Planctomycetaceae bacterium
TTGCGGCCTTCAATTTTGGCATAGACGGTACCGGGGAGTCCCTGGGTCAGGCGGTTGACGCGGACCAGTGGGCTGCCACCGATGGTCAGTGAATTGTCGTTGTAGAGGGTCATTTCAGGAAAGCCTTTCGCTCGGAAGTTCAGAATCACCAGCAACCGACGCCTGTCGGGGCGCGGGGCGTCCCGCTGGCACCTTTCGGGGATGCAGCGTGAGTGGGGAGTGATAGCAAAAGTGGGCGCCCGAGGAAATATTGATTGGCGACGACAGCGGGGCGTGTGGGGCGTCCGTGCAACCATGCTGCCAGCCGGTCGCGGCGGCACGGAAGACGTTGACGCGGGGAGCCCGCGACGAGAACGGAATCTGACTGCGGATCATGTCCAGACCTTGATCCGGGTTACCAGTCGTGTTCGTGTTACTTCAGGGCGGGGCAAACCCGGCAACGGGATGCGGGGCGATCAGGTGGGAATGGCCGGACAGATCAGGCTTCGATCAGTCCTTCGCGAATTGCCCAGCGGCAGAGGTCGAGGCGGTCGACTGCTCCGATGACTCGCATGATGCGATACTTGTGGCTTTCGACAGCTTTTTCGGAGATGTGCAATGCTTCGGCAACTTCCGACACACGCCGTCCCTGGGCAATCCGCAGCAGAACTTCCCACTGGCGTTCTGTCAGTTTCTCCATGTGAGCGCAGCAGGTGCAGCGAAACTGACCACCGGCAAGGGGCTCGATGCGTCCACGGAGATGATCGGAGAGGACGGTTTGTCCGGCGGCGATCTGGCTGAGTTGTTCGCTGAGTCGGCGCATGGATTCGTGACGAGAGAGCAGACCGGACACGCGATTGTGGGAGACGAGATCCAGTTGTCGGTCGGACAGGTCGTCGGCGAACACTGCGACGCGAATTTCCCCCAGCTTCACAGCCAGCTCGCCAAACACTTCACGGAAGCACTTGATGACAACTTTTTCACTCAGCAGGATCAGGGCTGGTCGTTGAGACCGCAAGGTGGACAGCAGGTCTGTGCTGGAGGTCGTGGGGGTGACTGTGCGAAAACCACCGTAGGATTTCAGACACCACGCGATGGACTCGGCATTGAGACGATTGGCATCGGCGATGATCGCATCAAATCCTTCGGGGTTTATGGCAGCGGCGTGGCGGTCTACTGGTATCTGCATTGGTTGCGTCCTTTCCTGAATTTCCTTGTGGGGAAGAAATATCCGAGATGTCGGAGCGGGCTGACCCGGACTGTGCTTGATTTCAACGTCAACGGCACATGACAGGCAACAGCTAATGTAGGGAGGTCCAAGTATTGGTACTAAAACACTCTCTGGGTGTCAAACGAGATGTTTATTTAAATATTTTTTTATCTTTTCGTAGGTCAATACGAAGCGACAAAGATGCATGTTTTCAGGTAAGCTTGATACGCCAACCTTTCTTCCTGGGGCATGTCAACCGTGACTAAAGAAAGTCGGAATCCGGCGAATGGCTATTGCCGTATTCAGCACAGTGTGAACTTCTAAGCCAACGCGTCAGCGCTGATGCTGTTTCATCGACGGCCCCGGTAAGTTTCGCAGCCTGTTCTTCTTCCACAGCGAAGGAGTCGGGGAAAGATGTCACTGGCATTTTCACCCACTGTGTGACGGCAGCGCCGGGACGACAGGAGTGAGCATGCCCATGCTGGCAGCGAATCTTGTCAGTCGCGCCCGCTTCCCGCGGGTTGGGCAAAGCCGTCTGAGTTTGTGTCGCCGGGGAGTTCCGTTGACCGCGTTGATCGACCGCTTTGAACGCTGTGAGAAATAACCGCCATGTCGGGGATAGTCCACTCCCCTCCCCGTGTCCGCCAGAATTTTTTTAAAGTTTTGCGATTTTCAAAATCATGCCGTGTGCGAATTGTGCACAAATCATGGTTACACCTGTGTGCACCAGGGGAATCACGCAAAATTCATTGCAGTATCGAGAAAAGAGCCATAAATCTGCGGCAATTTGTCTGGAAAGATGTGGACGGGACATGTGTTCAGGGTGGAGTTGGTTGAGTTATCTCGGCGTCAAGCGAGCTGACGATGGGGGCTTGTTCCGGGTTGGCAAGTCCTCGCCAACCTGCGGAGTCAGGTACGAGCAGATCAGGATAAGTGATAGTGATTTGCGACAAAATCCCGTCGACAAATCAGCGATTGGCTGACCGTCGGGCTTGGCGCCTGCAAGTGTTGTCGAGAGGATGTAAGAGCTACGTGATGCATCTTGTGGAGCTCGTCGCAACAGTGGGGGATTCAGACCATGATCAGCCGGATCGCTACTCGCCTGCCGTTTCTGTTGACGGTCCTGCTGGTGGTTCGCGAAAGCGTATCCGCCGAGGCGCAGGATTGTTCGTGGCCCCCGGGATTTCATGATTCCTCGGGCGGATGGGGGTTGGCAGATCGTTGGTCGGGATCATCATGGGTTGCCGGGCGGCACTGGACCGGACACTCTCTGACGTTTCGCTTTACAGGCAGTCAATTGCTGCGTGGTGCGTCGGCCCATCGATTTGGCTGCAGTGTGTTTGAGTTGCCGCGAGGTTGCGGGCCGCTCGCGACGAATAGTAGCTTCTATCTCAGGACTCGTGATGTAGGGTGCGGTAGAGTGCCTATGTTACAATTGTACACTGGATGGTCTAATGGTCATGCTTTAGT
>JALQWE010000646.1 GCA_023258825.1 Planctomycetaceae bacterium
GGTTACCCCCGCCATCCGGCGAACGCGGCGTGTTGTCCGTCTGCGGATTTCCAGTGGGGCTTTGCGGGTGTTGTTCTGAGCTCGCGTCGCGGTCTGCCTGCGTCTGCTGAGCGATGGTGCTGCGCAAGCGCTTGAGCAGTTCCAGATGAATGCCGGGGTCGGCCGCTGCCTGTTCCGGGAGCGGCAGCGGTCGCTGCGAATCGTCCTGGCCACTGGCTGCTGATCCGGCAAACGCGACGACCAGCATGACTGGCAGCCAGCATCGCAAGTGAGACAGCTTTGCAGAAACCATGGAAACACCATTCCAGTGGAGGCAGAATTCCAACACACCACGTGTGACCGGTCAGTCAACCGTCTCTTATGCTCGTCGATCACCACCTGCCTTGTCAATCAGTCGGTGGCTGGTCTGGGGACTTGGCAGGCAAGCCGCAAGATCCCCTTCGCCAAACCGCTCGATCATCAGCAGACAAAAACAGCCGAAGAAGCCTATGGCAAACCTTCATTCAGTGGCTGCAGATCGGCGGGCAGGAAGCGGCCATCCTTACGGATCAACTCGCCGTCAAACCAGATTTCTCCACCGCCGTAATCCGGACGCTGGATCAGCACCAGATCCCAGTGCACGCGGCTGCGATTGCCATTGTCCGCTTCGTCATAGGCATTTCCAGGGGTGAAGTGGAAGGAGCCGCCGATTTTTTCGTCGAACAATGTGTCCAGCATCGGATGCAGAATGCGGTTGTTGGTCCCGAACGACCATTCACCGATGTAGCGGGCCCCTTCATCCGAATCCAGAATCTGATTCAATCGCTCGGGCGCATTTCGACAGGTGGCGTCCACGATGCGACCGTCCCGCAGATCGAAGCGGATACCTTCGAAAACGGTCCCCTGGTACCGCGACGCGGTATTGAACTGGATCGTTCCCTGCACGCTGTCCCTGACCGGTGCTGTGAAAATTTCGCCGTCGGGAATGTTGCATTCACCGGAACACGGCACCACCGGAATGTTGCGGATCGAAAACCGGAGGTCGGTACCCGGACCAGTGATGTGCACCTGATCAGCGGCCTCCATCCGTCGCTTCAGTGGTTGCAGATCACGAGCCATCTTCTCGTAGTCGGCGGTACACACGTCGAAGAAAAAGTCTTCAAAAGCTTCACAGCTTTTCCCCGCTGCCTGTGCCATAGAGGGGGTGGGATAACGCAAAACGACCCATCGCGTTTTGGGGACGCGGATCTGGATGTGCACGGGCTGCCACCAGTGTTTCTGATACAGGTCCATGCATTCGCCGGGGACGTCTGAGAATTCGTTGGAATTGGCCGAGCCGCGAATGCCGATGTACGCATTCATTTCGCTCATCACCGCGGCTTCGAACTTTCCAGCCAGAGCCATGCTGTCTTCAGTGGCGTGGCGGTACAGTGTCCGCAACACCGCGTTGTCTTTCTTAGAGACCACCGGAATGGCTCCCATTCGGCTGGCCTCTTCAATCAGGCGACAGACAAGTGCCGGGTCCGCCAGATCCATCGCTTCGATCAGCACCTTCTGCCCTGGCTTCAACCGACAACTGTGATGCAGCAGGACATGAGCCAGTCGTTCAATTCGAGGATCCTTCATGGGTGTTTCCGTTCTGTGCGTGGGTATCGCGAGTCTTTGGTTATCTGCAATTAAAAAAACAGCCCCTTCGAACCGCATGCGGTAATCACTGAGCTGTTTGGTTTGGGTGATTGATCAGTCGGCGGTGTCGAACACAGCGCCGGTGTTCCAGTGTCGCCTTTTCCATGGACGTGCTCTGGCGGAATTCGACCAGCGGTCTGCTGGAATTTCGATAACGGAGTTGCCACGAACTGACGTCACCCGAAAACGGAATGTCTGTGTCGGCTGACATCGCTGTTCAGTCCCTTTTGAAAATTCCCGTTGCCGCACTTTTGGTCGGCAGCGGTTGCCATGTCGGTGGCGTTTTTTGCAGGGCGAAATCTGAGCGGCGATGTCCGTCGGCAAGCAGGCATGTCTCCGGATGACACCCCTTATTATTGCCTGAACGACCGGGTTGTTTCGCGTGAAAACCCGTGACAAACGGAAATCTTTCCAGAAAGTGCAATTCTGCGTACACTTCCACAGCGGAATTTTACACCGGCGGTCGGTTCGGAGGGTGCGTTTTCCTTCCCAGCGAGGGCTGTCGGCTGAGGTTTTCGCCATGGTTCTTCAGAAAGTCGCAAATGCTCAGGAACTTACTGGTTTTCAACGCCCCGGCGAACTTAACGCACTCCAGCGTCAGCCATTCCGCCCGCATCGGACGCGGTGGCTGGCTGTTGCTGGCGGTCCTGCTGCTGATTTCTGATGTGCTGCTTCCGACCGCTCACGCGTTTCAGCGGGATGGCGGGGCGGTGGAATTTGAAACCAAATCTGCATTCTCGCACATTCGTATTCGTCGCAACGGGTCTATCAGGTCCCTGATCTTTGTTCGGGATTCCGGTGAAGAAGCCTACGAAAGCCAGGTCAACCTGCGTTCACCACACATTCTGCGTTTCAGCTATCTGCAGCATATGTTTACCAGCTACCTGTTGCAGCCTGAGCAGTCGAACGTCATGGTGGTCGGCCTCGGCGGCGGCTCGATGATCCACTTTCTGCAGAAGTATGATCCCAAAGTCTCTG
>JALQWE010000647.1 GCA_023258825.1 Planctomycetaceae bacterium
CGATTGGCGCTGCAGCCGCCACGCTGACCGGTGGAGCCAGCTTCGCGATCAAGTTCAGAACCACCATTCAGTAATATATTTCTGATATTTAGATCATCATTCTCGTATTGATTCGAGCAAGCCGATGCAAAGTTCTGGATATGGCCGAGCGAGCAAATCCGCCGGCGCCTGACGCCCTTCCTTTAATTTCTTCCGAAACCACCGTTCTTTGAATGATTTCAAGGTGGAATTGGGGGTTCGTTAACCACTTAACCCTATGGGAAACAGCATGAAACAGGGTCACATCACCATTCTTCGCCTAACCTCTGCGGTTACCGCCGGGTTTACGTTTGCCATCGTTCCCCAGGCCGCGCAGGCCGCCGGGGTGCTGGCGGGCACTTTGATCGAAAATACCGCTTCGGCGACGTACTCGTCCGGCACCGCCAGCGGGTCGGTTTCGTCGAACACCGTCACAGTCAAGGTGGACGAGCTGCTTGACGTCGCCGTCGCCGGGCTGACGACCACGCCCGTCACGGCGGGATCGACCAGCGTGGTGCTGGACAGAAAGCAAGAACAAAAACTGTGGGACGCATTCCGTCAGCCGATTGACGAAGCGTTTGCCCGCAAGTCGACGAACCGGACTTTCTCTGCGAATGCTACCGCACAGCGATTGCCGCCGGCGCGACGACGATTGGCTTTCCCGATACCGTGGGACTGCTGACTCCGGAAAAGACCCGGGACTTCATCCGTCTGATTCAGGACCAAGTCCCCAACATCGATCGCGCGCTGCTGGCCGTGCACTTCCATAACGATCTGGGCCTCGCCGTGGCAAACACCCTCGCCGGAATCGCTGAGGGAGCAAATGTTGTGCAGTGTACCGTCAATGGGATCGGAGAACGCGCAGGCAACGCCTCACTGGAAGAAGTCGTCATGGCCCTGACGATGCACCAGGATCAATACCGTCGACACCACCGCATCGATACGACCACGCTCTTCCCGCTGTGTCAGCTGGTGGCCGAACTCACCGGAATTACCATACCGCGCATGAAACCTATCGGGGGCGCCAACGTGTTTGCGACGGAAGCAGGCATTCATCAGGATGGGCTACTGAAGAACCCCGACACCTACCTGCCGTTCCGTCCGGAAGCCGTCGGGGCCGGGGAGATCCAGCTGGTGCTCGGGCGACACAGCGGCCGGCGAGCCGTCGCACATCGTCTGCAATGCCTGGCCATCCCCTTCAACGAAGAACTGCTGGCCGGGATTGTGGAACACCTGAAGCAATTGCCCAAAGGCACTGTGGTCACCGACGACCTCCTGCGAACCCTGGTATCCCACTGACAACTCCATCCGTCCCATCAGTCTCATTGTGCTCTTCCCTGTACTGACTGGAATTTGTCAGCCAGACCGCTCAGAATCCAACGCGCAGCCCAGCATCTGCACGCATAGGTTGGGGGCCCGCCGGACAGACTGTCCAGTGGCCGCGGTACACCACGCACCTCCCACCTCTCACCCGTGTTGATTTCCCGAGGAATCCCCGTCGTCATGCCCGGATCGCTGATCGATACCCATTGTCACCTTGAAGCGGATGCGTTTCGGCAGGATTTTGATGAAGTCATCCAGCGCGCTCTGGACGCCGGCGTCGAACGGATGCTGGCCATCGGAATTACCCTGGCCACCAGCCATGCTGTAATCCTGCTGGCCAATCGCTATCCCTGCATTTCCGCGATCGTTGGTGTTCATCCGAACCACACCCACGAAGTCAAACCCGGCGAGTGGGAAAGAATTCAGGAACTTGCCACACATCCACAAGTCGTCGCCGTCGGCGAAACCGGGCTCGATAACTACTGGAAAGATGTCCCCCTTGATATCCAGGAGGACTATTTCCGACGCCACATCGCACTCGCCCGTGATGTCAATAAACCGTTCATCGTCCACTGCCGTGAGGCGGAGGCAGACGTTGTACGCGTCCTGCAGGACTGCGCAGGTGGCCAGCAACTCGCCGGTGCGATGCATGCGTTCTGTGGTTCCCACGAAACAGCCTCTGCCTGTCTCGAGCTGGGACTCTACCTGTCGTTCGGCGGTATGCTCACGTACCGAAAAAACGATGCCATCCGCGCCGTCGCAGCCACCGTGCCTCTCGATCGGCTGCTGGTCGAAACAGATGCCCCATATCTGGCTCCACAACCTTATCGCGGAAAACGCAACGAACCCGCGTGGGTCGCTGCCACCTGCCAGTGCCTCGCCGAAACTCACGGGGTTTCCGCAGAACACATGGCCGAGGTGACAACCGCCAACGCCAAACGCCTGTTCAGTCTGCAGTGATTTCTCCGCTGTCACACTTCCGCGCTGTTGCACCTCGCCGCCCAGGGAAGCACAGTCGCACGCTGCACTGACCTGCACTTCGCACACACTGCCGACACGATGGTGCAGCGCTGCCGATGTTCGGGCGTTTCGTTCGTCAGTCCACAAAAGCAAATTCGTTGCTGTTGAACAACACCAGGCACAATGAGGCCAGCGCATGCTCCTCGGCGGTACTGGTCACTTCCTGCTGACGCTGCACAGGCGGCAGAGCAAATCGCTCAGCAACGGCTGTCCACAGCCCATGCAGTTCCGCTTCCGAAAGTGGCCGCCGGAAAACCATCAGCAGTGCAATGTCTCCCT
>JALQWE010000648.1 GCA_023258825.1 Planctomycetaceae bacterium
ATTCTCGATGAACCCACCACTGGCCTTCACTTCCATGACATTCGTCAACTGTTGGTCGTACTCCATCAGTTGAGGGACCATGGCAACACGGTCATCATCATTGAACATAACCTCGACGTCATCAAAACCTCAGACTGGATCATCGACATCGGTCCGGAAGGTGGTTCCGGCGGCGGTCGCATTGTCGCGCAGGGAACGCCGGAACAAGTGGCGGCCTGCGATGCGTCGCACACCGGGCGAGCACTCCGCACCATTCTTCCGGGCTTCAAGCGCCGACAGGTCTCCGCAGCAAAGCGAAAAACCAAAGTTGCCTCAGACCCGTTTGTTCAGCATCGCACCATTCGGATCTCCGGCGCCGGGCAGCACAACCTGCAGAAGCTGGATCTGGAAGTACCTCGCGAAACACTCAGTGTCTTTTGCGGCCCCAGTGGCAGTGGAAAGACGTCCCTCGCCATGGACACCCTGTATGCCGAAGGTCAGCGCCGGTACGTCGAAAGCCTGTCGTCCTACGCCCGGCAGTTCCTTGGACAGATGCCCAAGCCCAAAGTGGAGAGCATTCAGGGGCTCAGTCCTGCGATTGCCATCGAACAAAAGACCGTCGGAGCCACTCCGCGTTCCACCGTCGGCACAGTCACGGAAATCTACGACTATCTACGTGTCTTGTACGCTCGGCTGGGAGAAATCTACTGTCCGGACTGTCAGGTTCCTGCCGTCAGACAAACAACGGATCAGATCGTGGACGCCATCCTGCAGCATCCACCCGGGACAAAACTGCTGTTGCTGGCGCCGCTCGAAATCGACCGGACCACCGCGTTTTCCAAGGTGTGGGAGCGTCTGCGGTCACAGGGATTCGCGCGCGTCCGGATTGACGGAGTGACGCGCGGACTGGATGAGATCCCGGAGATGGACCATCGGCGACGACACGACGTGGCTGTCGTCATCGACCGTATCAGTGTGGATCCCCGGCAACGCACACGTCTGGCGGACTCGGTGGAATCCGCGCTGGACTTCGGCAAGGGCGTCCTCCAGACGGCCCTCGCCGACAACGCTCGGGAGGAATCGCAGTGGAAAGTGCAGCGGTTCAGTCTGCACCTGTCCTGCGGGTCCTGCCAGCGTTCGTTCGAAATCCAGGCCCCGCAGAAGTTTTCCTTCAACAGCCCGCTCGGCTGGTGCCCGGGCTGCGAAGGGCTGGGGAAGGAATTCGGAGCCAATCAGGCGCTGCTGGTCACCAGTCCGGAACGCACCTTGCTGGAAGGCGCGATCGGGGCGTGGCCGGATCCGGCGACAAACCCGCCGTTTCGAATGCTGCTGGAAGCGCTGGCGGAAACCTTCGACCTGCCACTGGACCAGCCATGGTATCTGTTGACGCCTCAGCAGCAGCGTCTGGTGCTTTACGGAGACGACTCGCGCTGGGTGGAGATTTCCCGGGAACGCCAGCAGGCCAGTCGGCTTCCCGGGCAGTCGGCCGAAACCGCTCCCTTCCGTTTTCAGTATCGAGGCCTGTATCCGGCCATCGAAAATGCCTCACGCCTTTCCTTTGAGCATCGTCATTCGCTGCTTTCCATGGCCGGGGAGCGTGACTGTTCGATCTGCAGTGGCACGCGTCTTGGCAATGACGCCGCAGCAGTGCGTCTGCGCCAGGTGACTCTGCCGCAATTGTGCCGCATGCCATTGTCCGGCGCGCTGCAGTTTCTGCAGGGGCTGAAGCCGAATCGCGCCGAGAAGAAGATTGCCGGCGACCTGTTGCATGAAGCCACACATCGGCTGACCTTTCTCGTTGACGTCGGACTGGACTACCTGACGCTGGATCGCCCGATGCCCACGCTGTCCGGCGGAGAATCCCAGCGCATCCGCCTTGCGGGACAGGCCGGTCGATCGCTGACTGGTGTTCTGTACGTGCTGGACGAACCCACCATCGGTCTGCATCCACGTGACAACGGCCGTCTGATCGCAGCGCTCAAACGACTTCGTGACCTGGGCAATACCGTGTTGCTGGTTGAGCACGATCGGGAAGTTCTCGACGCTGCCGATCGACTGTACGACTTTGGCCCCGGGGCCGGTCGTCTGGGTGGAACCATTGTCGCTCAGGGAACGCCCGAAGAAGTCAAACATTCCGCCCAGTCGCTCACCGGGGCTTATCTCAGCGGGACACGCGCCATTCCGATCCCTGCGCAGCGACGGGTCAACTGGGGAACCACTCCGGAACTGGAACGCTGCATCCTGCGAACGGCCGTGGGCGCTCCAGCCCCCAGTCCGTCGACCTCAACCACACCCGCGAAACCGGGACGTGGGCGTCGTGCCGCTGCAAAAACGGTCGCCGCCACACCCGACGCAGCAGTCACCACTGCCGAGTCCAGTCGACCGGCCGAACTGCTGGAACTGCTGGGAGCAGCCCAGCACAATCTGCGGAATGTGGACCTGCGCATTCCGCTGCGTACCCTGACATGCATTACCGGTGTCAGCGGTTCCGGAAAAAGCAGCCTGATGATGAACACGCTGGCCCCGGCGGTCGCGCGTCGCCTGAACCTGACCACCGAAGCTCCTGGAGTCTTCCGGGAACTGCATGGGGTACAGCATCTGAGCAAAATCATCATCGTTGATCAGAATCCGATTGGAACCACTCCGGCCTCCAACC
>JALQWE010000649.1 GCA_023258825.1 Planctomycetaceae bacterium
CGGCCGTACAGCCGGAAACGAACACCGCTGTGGCAAGTGCCACACCCAACTTCTGAAATCGCATCAGACGTCCCTTCTGCGAATGCGTTGAAACTCCGTCACAACGCGAACTGAACAACCCGATCGGGGGGCGATTGGGCGTCCGACTCTGAGAACTCACAATGACAGTACGGTAAACGGTCGGCTCATAATCGAAGCTCGCCGCGCGTATTCACACTTCAGACCATCAGTTGCCTGATAGGCAGACGATCATCCCGACAAGACACACCACCGGATCAATGCAATCACCAGGTTTCGGCCCTGCAGATGCATCAACTTCGACAGCTCAGTTGTGACACGCTGCGTCAGCCGAACAGCAGAATATGCCGCCTAATAGTCAGGACATCGGCAGCTGATTTTTCGTGTGCACGCAGTTTCGTGCCGGCGTGGTGTGTTTTCTGCCTGAGCATGTGCAACATGAGTAAGCTGTCAGATTCACCGGCAATTCCGGGCCTCGCGATCCTGCCGCCTCTGACGAACAGGCCCGGCAGGGGAATTCCCTGCGAGGTCCGGTTATGGCGGCAATACTGCACACGCGGTCACCGTACTCGTGATCTGTGGCGGGGCGATTGTTCTGATCTGCAGAATCGCTACGGCTTGTGTACCGACCCCGCGCCATGCAATCGGACCTGCAGATGACCGGGAATTTCCCGGTTTTGCATGCTGAAAGGGATGGCTGCTGCCGCTGTATGTCATAGTTGCATGTGCGGTGCGAAGTCCGTTTGGGTCTCAGTGCGAAAAAATGTTGCCACCAGTGCTGCAGATACTTTTGCGCGACTGTACTGATTCCGTCGACTGGGCCGCTGGAACTCGCGAGACCATGGTTGGGACGTGTTGGAGTTCCGAGATCTGTTCAATACCCTGGGAAGGCAGGAATGCCATGGGCAAGGCGCCGTCAGCAACAAAGAAAAGTCCGAAGTCGGTTCCGGCCAGTTCAGCATCGGCCGTCGTTCCCGTACCAGTTCGTCCGTCTCAGACGCGAACTCTGCGGCAGCGACTGTTTCGCCCCGGAACGCTGTGTCTGCTGGCCCTGATTGCCAGCGGAATTGTTCTGCAGCCCGTGGTGCGCAGGTGGTTGCCGGACCTTGCCACGCGGCCGGAGTATCGGATTTCCGAGGGCAGGATTGCTTTGACACCACCACCGCGCTGGATCCCGGCGGATATCATTCAGCAGGTCTTCGAGCAGTCCGGGCTGGAAGAACCGATGTCGCTTCAGGACCCAACGCTGAGTGAACGGATTGCCGCGGCCTTTCACACGCACCCGTGGATCGAAAGGGTGATCAGCGTTCGCAAGGCATGGCCGGCACGTGTTTACGTGGAGGTGGTGTATCGTCGACCCGTGGCGATGGTTCGCGGTATCGATGGCTACTACCCTATCGACTCCGCTGGAACGCTGCTTCCGGGCCGGGATTTCACGGCAGCGGATGTGGAACGCTACCCGATTCTGGACAACGTGGCTTCTGTACCGGAAGGTCGACTGGGCGAGAATTGGGGAGATCCCGCTGTGGCAGAGGCCGCATTGCTGGCGGAGGTGCTTCTGGAGCAGCAGGAAGGGCAACCAACCTGGTGGGAGCGACTCCAGCTGGCGGCAATCGACGTTCCTGGAGCGCCAAAAAACGTGGAATCTGTCGACGACCTGCAGTTTGAATTGAGAACACGTGGCGGCTCAAAAATTCTCTGGGGACGAGGACCGCGAAGCCAGCATCCGGGCGAACTGGAAGTGACACGTAAGTTGGACCGTCTGGCTGAGTTTCAGCAGCGTTTTGGTCAGATCGATGATGAGCATGGCCCGTGGCTGATCGACATTCGCCAGTGGGACGGAATTCGCAAAGGTCTGCTCTCAGCGGATGCGTCAGGAACTCAGGCCGTGAAACGCTGAGTCCTCCGAGGGAGATGACTGCGCCGGGTGCACTCTGTGTAAGTCGCTGGCCAGGCTTCTTTGCGAGGCTGCGGATGGGAGAAGCCTGCATGGCGAAGCGCTAGTCCGTCTGCCTGAAGAACAGTTTTGTAACGAACAACGTGTGCCTGACGGGGCTTCGCCGATTCGCCTGTTGGATGCCTGCCGCGATCTGTCCGACCACGCTCATCGCTCCCGGAGCTCTACCGGGTCACTGTCTATTGGCAATGCTTCGGCTCAGCTGACGCAATTCCAACGCGAGTCTGTTTGCGGTTCGACCGGAGTTGCTGCACTGCCTTATCACGGGGCCAGAGAAAGTCTGGATTTTTGAGTGAAAACCCCCTGGCTGCTGCTGATTTCGTCGGTCTGATGCAAAGTGGCAACATGGCTCTGTCGCCGATTGCCCGTGGAAAGCTTGAGTTTGACTGTTTCTGTGCCAGGATTGACTTCCTTTGAGGATTTGACTCGGGAAGGGGGGCTTCGGCGTCCCGTGGATCGGAGTTATTGAGCGGCCTCAGTCTGACTGTGGCCTACTAAGACTCTGAGTCTGTCTATGGCTCGTCGAAATCAGCAACACATTTTTCACACCGACCATTTCAATGGTCGTTTCGGACAACTGCCGATATGGAACCTTCAACCGCAAGTCAGGGGGACTGCAACCTGACATACGTGACGCTTCGCGCTGCGTTTTTAC
>JALQWE010000650.1 GCA_023258825.1 Planctomycetaceae bacterium
GGGGACGCGGTCGCGTTGACATGGTGGGGCGACGCGCCCGACTACGATCCCCGGGCAACCCTGGAATTCTGGAAGCAAACGCTGACAGAAATTGGCCAGCGATTTCAGGGCGACCGCGATCAGGTGGTGCTCGCCGGGTTTTCGCGCGGCGCTATTGCCTGCAATGCACTGGGTCTGCATGACGATTCCACGGCAGCACTCTGGACCGCTTTTCTGCCCTGCAGTCACTACGACGGTGTTCGCTCATGGCCTTTTCCGGGAAGTGATCGGGCCACGGCAGCCAGCCGTTTTCAGCGACTGCGACAAAGGCCCCAGCTGATTCTGGGTGAACACAACCAGGCCCGGGAAACACGCACCTTTCTGGAAGCCGCCTATCCCGGCCAGCTCGACCAGATCGTGACAGAATCCACAGGCTTTCAAAATCACTCCGATCAATGGGCCCTGCGTCCCTGTCCGGCCAGAACACTGGCACGCACATGGCTTAAGCAACAAACCAACCGCCCGAAATAAAAGGGTGGCGCGATCACGTCGCCAGCCCCGTGGCTTCAAAAACCACATCCGTCCCATCAGTCCCATCGCACACCCGAACTAGATCGGCGCCGGTGGGACCAGCACGCGTTTCACGGTGGTGAATTTCACGAACGAGGAATCCTGGAAGTCGGATTTCGCGGCCACATTCACCGCAGCAAAGGTCGGTGCCTGGCTGAGTGTCAGTTCGGTATCGCTATCAATGCTGGCCACAAAGAACGACTGGCCGTTGATCTGAATGCGGGACCGCAGACCGAACAGAGCGCCTTTGAGTTCCGTGGTGAACTGCGTCCCTGTCCCGATTACCCGTGTGCTGTTGGCTGTGGTTGACACAGTGCCCGTCAGCGACCGAGTGAATTCCGTGAAGGCAGTGCGCAGCGGAACTTCACCGAGGGCAGAGGACCCGGACTGAGTCGTGAGGTTGACCTGATTCAGCGCGGCGATTGCATCCACGACGGTCTGGCTGTTTCCAACCAGGCGACCGAAGACGGTGTGTCTGCGGCCATCGAAGTCATCAAGGCTTGGGTTATCGACCGTATTGACGAACCACTGGCTGGTAAGGACATTGGGATCTCCAGCATGGGCCATGGAGATCGTGCCCTTGATGTTGGGTCGCAGCGCTGAAAATTCGCCCGTGACGGAATTGTCCAGGCTGAGGTCATCAATCACACCGTTATTGATCGTGAAACCACCGCCCTGAATCACAAAGTTGTCCACAGATCGATGGATGATCGAGTTGGTGTAGCGTCCTTCCGTAGCCCCGGTCTGCGGATTGACATAGCTGAGGAAGTTGGTCACCACACCCGGTGCTTCATCATCAAACAACTCCAGCTCATAACTGCCCAGTTCCGAAGTGAACTGCACAACTGTTCCGGTGACATAATCCACTTCGAGTGTGGCATCTTTCTGCCCGACGCCTGCCGCAGCAGAACGCACTTTGACGGAGCGACGCCCCGTCAAACCGTCGTCGCCCGGCACCGTAGTGTACAAATCCTTGCGAGTCATCGTGACCGTGATGGAGTAGTCGCCCGTGGCATTGGCCACAACGGAACCGTCATTGAAGATTCCGTCTTCATTGCTGTCGACCGTCACAGTCGCCCCGGCGATCGTCTTCCCTGTGATCGTCACATCGGGGGCGCGAGTGATCAGGACTCCGCCAGTCCCCGTGATGGACTGAGTCGACGCGGCAGCAGCTGTCAGCGTCATGGACGACGCCAGTGAATCAGCAGCAGAATCCGCGGCCGCCGCATCTTTGATCAGACCACCTGAACCACTGGTCCCGTCAAAGCGTGTGTTCACAGCCGCTGGGATGGTCGACCCCTCCGTACGGAAAATACTCTGACGGGAATTGAAGGTGTTGCCGGTTGCGATATTGACCTGATCACCACCGGTGATGTCACCAAAATCGTTCGAACGATTCTTCCCGCCATTCACACGCACAGGACCGTTGAACGTATTCCCTTCGCGGAACTGCACCGCGTCATTCTGCACACCCGTTCGAATCACCACGCTGCCGCTCAACGTATTCTGCAGCAGTACCACGGCATCCTGCCCAGTGCGAGTGATCACGCTGAAGTCGCCGTCCCGGACGGAGTTCTGAATGATCACACTGTCGTCACCGCGGCCGGAACGCACTTTGACAAGTCCGCTGCCGCTGACGTTGTTCAAAGAGATTCGATCATTGTCATCGCCGGTCCCCACCAGCGCGCCACCCGCGATTGTCGTGTCTGTCACACTGACAAGGTCGTCACCATCATGAGTCTGGATGTCGAGGTCACCATTGATCGTGCAGTCCTGCACGCTGAGCGTGTCTTTCCCGTTATCTCCATACAATCCAGCCAGAGCCTGAAACGTTGTTCCCACAGCGGACAGCGTATCGTCTCCATCACCTCCATACACCCGGACACCTTTTTGTGCCGTCAGTCCATTCGCAATCACAGCCTTGTCATTACCGCCATTCAGGTAGATCCAGAGCCGTCCAGTCAGATTCGACGGATCATTGAACAGGACGACCGTATCGGACGCTCCGTTGATGGTCGTGCCTTCCAGCCCCTCGATCACCACACGACTGGCATCTTTACGAACGCGGATCACATTGTC
>JALQWE010000064.1 GCA_023258825.1 Planctomycetaceae bacterium
GATCGCGGCCTTCGTGAACGACCCGGCTCCCGACGCCTACGAACGCCTCGTCGACCGGCTTCTTGATTCACCGCAATTCGGCGAGCGGTGGGCGCGGCACTGGATGGATACGATTCACTTTGCGGACAGTCATGGTTTCGAGCATGACGTCTTTCGTCCGCATGCGTGGCGATTCCGGGATTATCTGATTCGCAGTTTCAACGAGGATACTCCCTGGCCGCAATTTATTCGCGAGCAGCTTGCCGCGGATGTTTTTTCACCGGACGTGCCGCAACGCGTGGCCGCACTGGGGTATCTGGGGGCTGGTACCTATGACCACAGCGCCGCGGCCACGGCCCCGGAGAACTTTGAGAATCTTGATCGGGACGACATGGTCACGCAGACGATGTCGGCTTTTGTCAGCACGACAGCCAACTGTGCACGATGTCACGACCACAAGTTTGATCCAATCACTCAGGCCGATTATTACTCCCTGCAGGCGGTCTTTGCCGGGATTGGCAAGGGCGACATTCCTTACGATGACGATCCTGAGGTGGCCGCCGGTCGCCGTCGCTGGACGCAGTTAAAAACGGATCTCGCAGAGAACCCGCGAGCGGTGCTTGAGAATCCGGAATACCGGCAGCTCGCACAACAGCAGGAACAGACATTCACCAGCACAGCCGCGTGGACCCCGTTGACTCTGCTGTCCTATGTCTCGATCGATGCCGCCGATCTGAAGCTGCTGGAGGATGGTTCTGTGTTGTCCACCGGCCCCTTGCCGGAAAAGGAGACGACCTCCATCACCTTCAGCTCGTCACTGCCTCGCATCACGGCAATTCGACTGGACGTCCTGCCGCACGAATCCCTGCCGGGGATGGGGCCTGGGCGGGCAGAAAACGGCAATCTGCACCTCAATGAAGTGGAGCTCCGTGTCTTTCGCCGCACCGGAGATGTGGGCGAACGCCTGTCGATTCAGCGTGCTACGGCAGACTTCAATCAGGAGGGATGGACGATCCAGCAGGCCATTGATGGCGACCTGAATTCTGCCTGGGGCATTCATCCTCAGGAAGGTCAACCGCACACTGCCGTGTTTGAACTGGCAACACCGCTGGTGATGGAGCCGGGGACGACGGTGAATCTGCTGTTGCGACAGATTCATGGCCGATTCCACATCATTGGCCGCATGCGGCTGAGTGCCACGGACAGTGAAACGGGTGCCGGGCTGACCACGGTGATTCCCGATGCGATCCAGGTGGCGTTGAACATGCCGGTGGAGCAGCGGACGGCCGAACAGCAGCGTGCGTTGAGTGTGTTTCTGCTGCAACAGGTTGTGGAAGAAGAATTGCGGAAACTGCCTCCGCCGCAGAAGCTGTATGCGGCTGGCACCGTGGCTGAAAACGAACGTGGAACGATCCGCTACGATCGTCCACGGGAAATTCGTATACTGCGCCGCGGTGACGTGGAACAGAAAGGCGACCTTGCCGCCCCCGGGGCTCTGTCTGCCATCACCGCATTGCCTGCGCGGTTTGAGCACACGCTGGAGCAACCGGAATCCGCGCGGCGAGCGGCACTTGCGGACTGGATCGCATCCCCCGACAATCCGTTGACGTGGCGGAGCATTGCGAATCGCGTCTGGCACTATCATTTCGGACGGGGGTTGGTGGATACGCCGGGGGATTTTGGTCGCATGGGAAGTCTTCCCAGCCATCCCGAGCTGCTGGACTGGCTGGCCTGTGAAATTCGCTCCACCGGTTCGCTGAAGCACCTGCACAGATTGATCTGCACCAGCGCCGCCTACCGCCGACACTCCACACCGCAGCCTGCAGCTGTGGCGCAGGATCCGGAGAATCGACTGTTCGCTTCGATGTCTCGACAGCGACTGGACGCGGACACGTGGCGCGACTCCGTGCTGCAGGCCAGCGGACGTCTGGATTTGACCATGTCGGGCCCCGGGATTCAGCATTTTTCCAGCCGCCCGGGAGCACAACTGACACCGATTCTGGACTACAGCGACTTCGACTGGGACAGCCCCGGTGCAACTCGTCGCAGCATTTACCGCGTTGTCTGGCGTGGGATTGCTGATCCTCTGCTGGAACCCCTTGATTTTCCGGATCTGGGTCTGCTCGCTCCGGTGCGGGGATTTTCCGTGTCACCACTGCAGGCTCTGACCTTGCTGAATAATCGTTTTGTGCTGCATCACAGCCAGCACATGGCGCATCGGGCCCTGCAGGTAGCGACGACGCCCGACCAGCAGGTACGGGCCGCGGTCCGCTGGACATGGCAGCGACAGCCTACGGAGTCAGAATTGCAGAAATTAAGTCAGTTGGCTCGGGATTTCGGCATGGAAGCGGTCTGCCGTCTGCTGCTGAACAGCAATGAATTCCTGTTTGTGGACTGAGTCGGAGACGTGGCGAAGTCCATCCGGCAGCGGCTTTTCGGTCCCTGCCGTATCTTTTGACGTTGTCGGGTTTTCGGTTGACGGGTGTCAGTCCTGATAATCCGCAGCAATCCGACGGGACATCTGATTGCCCATCGACGAACTGCGACGATATAGTAAAAACACAGCCGAGGGATGCATCAGATTCAGAGTCTCAGGATTCTGAGGCCTGACGGAAACAGCATCGTTCCGGGATTTTTGCGGGGCGGTCTCCGTGCCCGTGTCTGTGGCTGTGTTCGTGGCTGGCTCTGTCTCGGTCCGAGTCAGCGGCACACGAAAGGCCTCAGAGAAGTTGTTGTCTGGTCCGGTCCTTCTTCACTCCGCGTTCTTCCCGACCATCCCGCGCTCCAGTATGTCCCCACCGCGTTTCAACCCCACGTCTGCAACCAGAAAAGAAGTTGTCTCCATGCGACGCACTTTGTCATATGCCGGACTGATGTGTCTGCTGCTGACAGTTCGTGCTCAGTCGGACGATCGCAGCGATATTCTGGCCCGTGGCCGCGCCGTCTATGAAGCTCAGTGCCAATCGTGTCATGGGGAGAATGGCGCTGGGACGCCGGAGGTGCCTGCGCCTTTGTTCGGGGATCGACCGAATGCAGAGCTGGCAGATCTGATTGATCGGACCATGCCGGAAGGTGCTCCTGAAAAATGTACGGGGGACGATGCGCGGGCGGTGGCTGAATGGATGCAGCAGGCCTTCTATTCGCCGGAAGCTCAATCACGACTGCATCCACCGCAGGTGGATTTGACGCGGCTGACGGTTTCGCAGTATCGCAACGCCATCGCGGACATCGGCACCAGTTTTCGCTGGCGAACCAATCCGGGTCCCTTGCGAGGGTTGTCGGCAGACTATTTTTCCACCCGCAATCATCGGCGGGATCGCCGGGTGTTTCAGCGCCTGGATTCCACCGTGGATTTTCAGTTCGGCAGTTTCAGTCCGGACGGCGAAAAAATTCCGGACGACGCCTTTGCGATCTCGTGGGAAGGCTCATTGATCCCTCGGGAATCAGGCTGGTATGAGTTCGTTATTCGTACGGAAAACGGGGCGCGGCTCTATTTGAATCAGCAGCTGAATCAGCGTTCCGCTCCCTTGATTGATGCCTGGGTGCGTTCCGGGACGGATGTTGATTTTCGAGGTGTTCGGTATCTGCTGGCAGGACGGCTATATCCGATTCGGCTGGAGTGGTTCAAATTCAAAGAGCAGACGGCCTCCGTGCAGTTACGCTGGAAATCGCCTGGCAGCGTTGAGGAAGTGATTCCGGCCCGTCATCTGGTTCCCGAAAATTCGGCTGAGGTGTTGATGGTGGAGACACCGTTTCCGCCGGATGATCGCAGTGCGGGTTACGAGCGAGGCGTGAGTGTTTCGCGGGAGTGGGATGAAGCGACGACGCTGGCGGCCGTCGAGACAGCAGACCGCGTGCTGGCGTCGGTGCGGGACCTGGCGAAGATTGGTGAAAACGACAACCGCTCCGAAAAACTGCGTCAGTTTGCCCACCAGTTTACAGAACGAGCTTTCCGCAGACCTCTTGATGAAGAGTCGCGTCAGTTATTTGTGGAGTCACAGTTTGCGGCTGCAAAGAGTGAAGACGAGGGATTGCGGCGCGTGGTGATTGCCACTTTGAAATCCCCCCGATTTCTGTATCGGGAAGTGACGGGGGCTGACGATCAGTTTGATCGGGCCGCTCGGCTGTCCTTCGCTCTGCTGAATTCCATCCCGGATGCTCCGCTGCTGGATGCCGCGGCCAAAGGGCAACTGGAAACGGAAGATCAGTTGCGGCAGCAGGCCTGGCGACTGGTGAATGACAGTCGGGCCCGCAGTCGGCTCCTGGAATTCCTGCGAACGTGGATGAACCTGGAACGCATTCAGGAGATTGATAAGGACAGTGCCGTCTTTCCGGACTACACCGATCAGTTGGCAGCGGACCTGCGTGTTTCGCTGGAGCTGTTTCTGGAGCAGGTGGTGGATTCGGAGTCCGGCGATTTTCGACAACTGCTGCTGGCCGACACCATGTTCATGAACGGTCGACTGTCCGAGTTTTACAAAGCGGGGCTGCCAGCGGACTCTGACTTTCAGTTGGTACAATTTGAGCCTGAGCGACGGTCCGGCATCGTCTCACACCCCTTTCTGCTCAGCGGCCTGGCCTACACGCAGGCCAGTTCACCGATTCACCGGGGAGTGTTTCTGTCGCGCGGTCTGCTGGGACGCGGAGTGAAACCGCCACCGGTTGCGGTCTCACCGACGGCCCCGGACCTGGCACCGGAACTGACAACCCGCGAACGTGTGACGGTCCAGACCAGCCCGGAAATGTGCGCCAACTGCCACGCACTGATCAATCCTCTCGGATTTGCACTCGAAAACTTTGATGCTGTGGGCAGGTACCGGGAGATGGAAAAGGAAAAGCCCATTGACGCCAGCGGAGTTTACCTGCAGCGGAATGGGGGCCTTGTGCGATTCCAGGGAGCCCGGGAATTGGCTCAGTTTCTGTCCCGCAGCGAAGAAACACATCGGTCCTTCACCCGGCAGTTGTTTCATTTCATGGTACAGCAACCGGTGCTTGCGTTTGGGCCCACATCCATTCAGGAACTGTCAGATTCGTTCAAAAACAACGAATTTCGGATGAAAACACTCCAGGTGAACATTGCTGTCCGTTCCGCTCTGCGGGGATGGAACACGAATTCGCAGCCTGTTGTTGCGAATGACCCCGGTTCTTCTCCATAATCTGGTGGGCGGAAAAAGGTGGGGCGGAAAAAGGGGTCAGGAACCAATAGCCTAAAGGTGGGCGGAAAAGGGGTCAGGAACCAATAGCCAAATGGCCCGAAGGGTGCTGTGCACTATTGGTTCCTGACCCCTTTTCCGCCCTGGCCCGAAGGGTGCTCCGCACTATTGGTTCCTGACCCCTTTTCCGCCCTCTTTTCCGCCCGGCCCGCCTTCTCAGCGGACGGCCTGTTGCCGTTCCAGCTGAGATTCCAGGGACTGACGCAGTTCCCGAACGCGTTCTACGTCCACACCGGGGGGCTGTTCAGAAATAAACCAGCTGGCGTCGTCGATGGCCATGGAGAGACGACCGGTGCGTGCTCTCATTTCCAGCCGTTTTGCACGATACTCGACATTGGCTGGTTCGATCATCGTTAAAGTTTCAAGGCAGGACAGCACATCGGCGTCGCGTCGCTGAGACTCCGCGAGGCTCAGCAGATTCATGAGCATGCGTTCCAGAATCTGTTGCGGTGACCGCGCCTCTCGGAATCGGGGTTCATCCGGAAATCCTGCTTCTGCAAGGATCCGCTGAATATCCTGTTCCGACAATCGCTTCCCACGTTCGAACACGTCAATTGTTTCCGGCTGTGCATCGGGTGTGGTGGGTTGAAATCGGACAACGAAGTGGCCGGGTAAGCCCACGCCGACCACGTTCAACTGCAGTCGTGCGGCCAACTCCATGTAGAAGATGGAAAGGGAAATCGGAATTCCCTCCCGATCATCAATGACCTCATTCAGATAGCTGTTGGATGGGGAGTCGTATTCATAGCGACTGCCTCGGACACCCATCTCTTCAAACAGCCACTGGTCCAGGCGAGCCAGGCGAGCTGCTTCCGACGCCTCGGCGGGCAGAGACTTTTTCAGATCGTCGGCCATGCTGTCGATACGATCCAGATACAGCTGCACATCCACATCCGGATTGTCTATTTTCGCCAGCAACAGAGCACACTTGAGCAGACTGTTTTTGGTCGAGCCTTGAGCATCGCTCGGTGCACCAGCGGGTTCCGGGGTTTCCGATGTGCGACCAAGTTCTTCCATCAGTTCCCGGCGGACACCGGCCTGGTGAAGATCGCGGGCCAGAGTCTTCAGTTGTCGGGCTTTCTGTTCCAGCCGCTGAGATTCTGCGGTCATGAAGTCCACTGCGGATTCACCGAGCGGTGTGAGTTCATCAAGTTGTGCCTGCTGTACCGGCATATTCCAGCGAACGGAGTCGGCGAATTGACGCAGCTTTTCGTAGTGGCTGGCATCAGGAGATGTCGGCAGCAGATCGTGTCCCACTTCAAACCTGCGAAACTCAGCCACAGTTCCGCGAAAGGCCGCGAGGCCAACTTTTCCGGACCGCAGAGCGGGATCCCGACTTTCCACAACCAGCGTGCCGTTGACGAAGCATTCCAGATGATCACTGTGAACGCGAACTGTCAACGTATTCCATTCATCGGGTCGCCAGGCTTCATGAGGCTGATTGTGCAGAATGGTCCACGAGTTGACATCCGGACCATCAAACAGCGTCAGCCGGAGATTTCCAGCACTCGGATAGAAGCCATAGTGGCAATCCATCCCGTCTGCATGCACGACCAGCCCCGCTGCCCCTTCTTCGTTTTCCATGCGGACCATCACGCGTACGTCATAAGGCAGCTCCGGAAGTGTCGGCTGGTGCAGACACAAGGTGCGTCCCCCGAAGGCGTTGCCCTGCCCATTCACCAGAATGCGGCCAGCTCGCTGTTTCCAGTTCCCGCCGAAAAGCGGGAGCCACTGTTTCTCATCGAGCGCACCAATCGTGCTCCAGCGCGACATGGGCACTGGGTTCGGGTCTGCTTTCATGTCTCGTAATAAACGTACAGGCAGAGCAAACCCCAGTTTATCCTGCAGCGCAGACTTGCGAGTCACAATACCAACCACCTGTCCCTGGCGATCAAGGACTGGACCGCCGCTGTTGCCGCGTTCAATAGACATGGCCAGCTGCAGCATTTCGATGCCGTCAATTTCCTGATGGCCGGAGACCACACCACTGACAATTGCGTTGCGGAATCCTTCCGGATGCCCCAGCGCCACAATCTCGCGTCCCTGAGCTGTACGGCCCTCGAGCGACAACGGCAGCGGTGGAAGATCGGTCACATCGACTCGCAGAATCGCCAGGTCCAGTTGGCTGGATGACGCAAACACTTCCACGACGGGCAGCTTGCGACCGTCCGGCAGTTCCACACTGATGTCTCGTCCATCACCAATCACGTGGTATGCGGTGGCAATCAGTCCCGGTCCTTCAATCGCAAACCCGGTCCCCAGTCCCGAGTTTCCGCCAGTGCGGTCTGAAGATCGCACGACGACGAGGGATTTGCGAGCCTGATCCGCAAGGACTTCAGCCGACAGGGGGGCGGGAGGCGCAACCTGAGTCGGCGGGTCATCGGCACGCACCTCTGTCGCAGTGAACCTCAGGACCATGACTACTAAGAAAGCCGCGGTTAGTTTTGAAAGTACTCCGCGACGTTTTCCGATCGGGCAGGCCTGATGTCCACATGCGGCAGGGTTTGGCACAGTTCTCTCCAGTCTGTTCCGGTCAACGATCGCGATGGACATCAGTGGACGGTCCGTGGCTGCCCACTTATTCAGCAGGCTTTCTGGCATCAGGATTGAGGACATTCCACCGTCTGCATATTCCGTTCGCCAGCGCAGAGTGTACCGCACAAGCCCATTCGAGGGCCAATTGTTTCGTTCCGGACCGAGCAGAAAATCTCCGTTTGCCGGAACCACAACATTCATCCCCGTTGTCTGCGAAGTCAGACGTGGCGATAGATGCATCAGGTCTGAGCACCGGGGACCAGCAGACAAACACTGGCCCGGTCAATCTGCACCGCAACCGGCAACTCTGGTCCGGGATCACCGTCGCATTGACACTGAACGCCAGGTTCTGCACTCAGTAGTTCGACCCGCACACTGCGGGCCGCCACGCGAGCGTATTCCGACTTACCGACGGGTAGTCCGAGTTTCAGGCGGAGTGCCTGCCATAACAGGCCCCAGCGTGTCGTCCCCCGAACCACACGGACATCCAGCAGTCCGTCGTCCGGCAGGGCCTGCGGCGCAAACGGCATTCCGAAGCCATACCGTGGCACATTTGTCAGAATAATGTGCGAACCGATCCACGACTCGCCCGATTCCTCACAGCGAACCCGGTACTGTCGCACCTGACCAAGCAGGAGCGTGCGGATCACGGGCCAGATGTAACGGCTGCGCAAGATTCGTCCCCGACGCGACGCATGCACCACTTTCACCACATCAGCATCCGGACCAACACTCAGCATCAGCAGAAATCGACGTGAATCGGCAAGCACCGAATCCATGACGCGAATTTGATTCTGGTCCACAATCCTCGCAAGCGTCCGGCCACAACAGCGAATCCCGAGGTATTTTGCCAGCAGGTTTTCTGTACCAAGCGGCAGGACTGCCAGTGGAACGCCGGGATGCCTGTTGACCAGATCGGCCACTGTCCCATCACCTCCGGCCGCCACACAGCAATGAAGTTCCTCCAGATTCTGCGGGCGTCTGAGCCACTGGTCCAGAACGTGACGGCGCGAGAACATGCGTACGCGATAGCCAAGTCGTTGCAGTTCCCGACTTAATCGCAGCAGTTCGGCGGCCCCGCGACCACTTCCGGAGGTCGGGTTCCTCTGGATGACCACCAGCCGTCTGCTCATTGACAGGCCTCGCCGCACTGGAAGAAAAAACACAGCACGCAGCCACACAGACATCGGGCGACAATGCCGCAGCCACCCTGAGCAGCCGGGGACATCGCTGCTGTCTCCTTGCCCGGGCCTCACGCGAAAAGTTCGGCAGGATCAGCGTGAGCCGTGGAAGCTGCCGCTGATCCTGTTCCCTGATTGCGGGCAGATGCCCAACTACTTCGGTGTTGCCAGTTTGATCAGATGGCGATCGCTTCTGACAAACAGGCCTCCATTGGAAACGCCCGGACTGCACAGGATTGTCTCTGCCAGATCCATTTCCGAGACGATCGTTCCCTTGTCCGCTTCGGGTTTCACAACAAAGGCCACTCCAGCTTCATTGAACGCGTAGAGGTATCCGTTGGCCACGACGGGGGTGCTGCTGAAGGCACCACGCAGTCGCAGCTGCCAGAGTCGTTCTCCGTTTTCAGGATTTCCAGCAGTCAATACGCCGGAACTGTTCACCACCAGCGCCATCCCGTCCATGACGACCGGACTGGGTGTTGAGGGACTGAGGTTTCCGGAGTTCCACAGTTCTTCGACCTGTTCGGTTCCCGGACGCAATGCTGTCAACCCGTTTGATGGCACATACACGGTGCCTTTGCTGACGGTTGCGGACGGAATCGTGGACGCACCTTTTTCAAAGTTCCACTGGATCTTTCCGGACTGAGGATCCACGGCGGTCAGTCCTTTTGAGGACTGCAGGAGCACCAGTGCCGGCTGTTTGTTGGTTGCCGGGATAACAGAAGGGGATGTCCAGTTGGCTGCCCGCGGCCGCTCAATCTGCCATTTTGTTTCCCCAGAGGCAATGTCGATGCCACAGGCGAAGGCTTCTGCATCGCTTTCCACCTGCACGACAACTATGCCACCGACAACAACCGGAGACGACGACATCCCGAGGCTGTTGCTGGCGTTCGGAAATTCACTGCCCAGCCCGCGAAACCACAGCAACCGCCCGGATGAATCCAGACAGATCAGATCGTTGCTGGAGAAGAACGCGAACACCCGCTGGCCGTCGCTGGCCATCGTCGGTGTGGCGTTGGACATCTTCTCGTGTGTCATCGTCCGACCGGTGGCGTGAAACTGACGTTCCCATGCCTTATTGCCACTGTCCGCGTCGAAACACAACACGTGCAGACGATCCTGGGAATACCCGGAGCTGCTGGACAGATACACCTGGCCATTGGCAATGATCGGTCCTGAAACACCACGCCCGGGAAGTTCAGACTTCCATGCGATGGTCGATCCGCTGAGTTCTGTGGGCAAGGCTTCGTTGACTGCGACAGAATCGGTGGCGTTGCCACGAAACTGCAGCCAGTCTTCTGCCTGCACATCCGCTGAAGAGCTGCAGAGAAGGCCGAGGCAGAGCATGCCGATCCCGCTGATTCTTTGTCCCCGACTCACTGTTCACCTCCTGATTTTTCACTGTTGCCAGCCGCTACCGGTGCCGGAAGAACCCCAGCGCCCGTACTGTCACAGACTCGCAGTTGATACTGATACTTCTGAGCCCATTCCTGTGTTTGTTCGTTCTGACAGATCTTCAGACAGATGGAATTGTCACCGGCCTTGAGAGTGACCGGGATGACGTACTGATCCATCTGTGAACTGCGATGGTACTCTTCACGCTCAAACATCAGCTTGCCATTGACCCAGAGCTTCCAGGCGTTGGGCGTTCCCAGACGAATCTGCAGCGATTGTTCTGCCGGGCTGTTCCAGACCGTCGAGGCGTACATGGCCGACCCTTTGAAGTTCTCAATCTGGGCCGCGATGTCGATCAGGCCGTAGTCATCAGTGGTCTCCAGCGGCTTCCACGTGACCTTACCATTCATGCCGTCATATTCGGCGGACAGACTGGGACCCTGTGTTTCGAATTCCTTTTCGGGGGCATAGGCCACGGCAAAGCCTTTTTCTTCCCGATTATCGAATGGGCCTGTCAGCATCCACCGGGAGACGAAGCCGAAGTGCCGACTGATGTCGACTGTCTCGCCGTTCTTCCGCAAGGCCTCAGCGACCACCTTTACCTGGTCTTCATGCACAGCTCCGGTAAGTGCTTTTCGATAGAGTTCGACGGCGGCCGGGCCCTCAGCCTTTGACGCCTCTTCCACCAGCCGAGCGACCGCGTCGCGGCGAAACTCGGCACCCGGATCCAGCAGCATTTCCGGAATCATCCGAGACTCAATCGCCGGATCCTGGGCACGAAGAGTTTCATAGGCCAGCCGACGTGCTGTGGCGGACTGAGTTGTGTCGCGAATGAATTCTTCAAGGGCAGTTGTCGGCAGCGGCTTTCCAGTCGACACAATCCGATCTGCGATCTGCTCGAACGAATTCCGCAGCCAGTTGGCGCCCAGAGGCGACGCGTTCTGAAAGCCCTGCAGAATCGGCAGCATCGCTCGTTCACCAGAACCCACCAGAGTGACAACAGCACGCTGCGCGGATTTGTTGTCGACACCGCCACCCTTCAGCGATTGCAGCACCTGTACGGCGTTAGAGACCGCGTCGGCGGCTGGTGCCGAAGCAGACAGCACCGACCACAGCACACAGGCTGTCAGCAGCCCACGCCACGCCCGCATGCACCCGCGCCCCTGCGGATAGAAATAATGTTGCCGAATTTCCATACTTAGTCTCCTGATGTTCACACTCAGAACCGCCAGCGAACCAGGACTCAACAACGGCTGATCCCAGCGCAGGAACAGTTCGACAATTAGGCACCCAATAAGGCACCGGATTCCCGGACAAACCGCGTCTTCTGCATCGCGGACCCATCGGCTGCAACCGTGCGACAGTACATTTTGCACTGGGCGTGTTGCGGGCAGCAGCGGGCAAGTTGGCCTTCTGCTGGTGCTGACGGGTCTGCTTCAGAAGTTCGAAAAAACGCGGCAACCCGGTACATCATCACCAAAACTCAGGCTGCGTTCTGTGGCTTACGCAGTGTCCGCACTGTACCGCCTTACCTGCATTTTCAGCACACCCGATTGCAGGAGGGTGCTGCTTCCCTGAATCCGTTTTCTAACGACCACACATCAAATGTCCAGTGCGGAGCAGGGTTATTCCCTGTAGCGCCGGTTGTGCGGATTACGATGTGGACGAATTCAGTCCGCTTCACTGGGATTCTGTTTGCCTGTTGCCGAAATTCTGCCATGATTCGCCGAAATCCAGACCATTGAACGATTCAAGTTCCTGAATGAAGTGAGTCCCACAATCATGATGCTCATGATCCTGCGGGTGGCCTACCTGCTGATCTGTGCAGGTGCGATCCTCGCGTATATCACTACCGAAACGGTGGCCGGACAAGCTGCTAAATTGCCCGGTATCGTCGAAAACAACAAGACACTGGCCTTCTTCGGACTGCTGCTGGTTTCTCAGTTCGTCACCATCACCGACCTGCTGATCCGTAAAAAGCGGATCGAAGTGATCTCGGCCATTTACTTTGGCATTCTGATCGGAGTGTTGCTGGCGTACCTGATGATTCAGGCGCTCACTCCGGTTGTTCCTGTGTCCAGTGAGTACCATACGGCCGTCGTCCTGCTGACACTCCTGATCCTGCCCTATATCTGCGT
>JALQWE010000651.1 GCA_023258825.1 Planctomycetaceae bacterium
ATCAGTGATGGTCAGGTCATGAGGGGCATTTACGGCCCCACATAAGACCATACCATTCGCCATTCCCGAAACCCGCCGGACTCAGCCGACAAACAGCCTTAGAAATCACCGTTCGGAGCAGAATCGGCGCGATGAATCAGACTGCTCAGCAGGCTGGTGGAAATCTCACGACTGATGGCGCGCAGACTGCCATCGGCAACCAGGAAATTGACATGGTACGGGTGATAGCTGCCAAAGCCCCCGACACGCAGGGATCTGGCCTGCAGCTGCTGTTTTTTCTCATCTGTCAGTTCTTCATCGGGTACGATGTCCTCGGACTGCTGGTTGAGCCCGTTGACGTCATTCACCAATCGCAGCGGCGCACCATTTCGTAACGTACCACGATCACCCAGAATCCAGCCATGACCGTACAGTCCTGAATTCCATTCGCCCAGCAGCA
This sequence comes from Planctomycetaceae bacterium, assembly GCA_023258825.1. Classification (GTDB taxonomy): domain Bacteria; phylum Planctomycetota; class Planctomycetia; order Planctomycetales; family Planctomycetaceae; genus SXXK01. The sequence goes on from JALQWE010000651.1 coordinate 440, forward strand.
GCGTGTTGGAACTTCCGTCAGGAATCGCCGTCAGCGATTCTGAACTGTTGACATACAGCAAACCGTCGGCATCCGCATCCAGCGGCTTCTCTGTGCTGTGATGACAACCTGCATAGTTCGAAACTCTGCCTCGGTTCACACCATTCGGGCCGGGGTTTGAAGGACAGATCAGGACTGAGAGTTCGGGATGATCCGGAATCGTCGTCGTTGGAGTGCTCGCTATCATGCCATCCTGTGGCAAAGGCGCCGACACATCAGTGATTGGCACAGTGTTCAGGCTGGAGCTGAAAAACGAGGCCAGCGGCTTTTCGGAATTGACCTGCCGAAACACTGCTTCATGCCCCAGATGTGGAAGTATCTGGGCAACCCAGCCGATCCCGTCCGGCAGTTGTTGATGTGTCACCGGAGTTACTGTGCTGACGCTGCCCGGTGGCAGAACGCGGAACAGCTGATTGTAGTTACTCAACGCTAATCCCAGCTGACGGAGCTGGTTCTGACACTGCAAACGCCGCGCAGACTCACGACAGGACTGCACAGCCGGAAGCAGCAGCGCGACCAGAATCGAGATGACGGCGATGACCACCAGCAGTTCCAGCAGCGTAAATCCACGCAGAGCATTCCTGCGACGCTTATTGGCAGAAGGCATCAGAATTCTCCAATGATCTGAAGGTCTTCCCGACTGCCCAGCAATGACAGTACCTGAGGTGAAATGTTCTGACTGAGAAATCGAATCGAACCGTCAGCCAGCGCAAACTGAGCGCCACCCGAATGATAGCTGCTGAATCCACTGGTGGCTGTGTCGGAAGGAGCCTGGACGGGGACCGGGGGGGTGCCGGGGACAGGAGGAGGAGCAATGTCCCAGCCTCTGTTAATCGGAACCCCGGTGTTTCGCAGTGTGGAACGATTTCCGGAGATCCAGCCGGATTCAAAGGTGCCGGCAATCAACCGTTTTTCCCCCACAAGAATCGTATTCGAAGCACCGTCACGGATCTGTCGATACCCGACGCCGCTGTTCAGAAACAGACATCCGTCATTCTGCAGATCAATCGGCACATCGGAACCTGAAAAGCAGCCTGCAAAATTTGATGCTCCTGAAGCTGCGCCATTGAGCAAAGGTATCGTATCAGTCGGATCACTGGGACAGCGCAGTGTATTGATCCGCGTGTTTCGCACCATGGCATTGCTGATGCCATAGGCCCCTTCAGAAAAATTCACTCGAGCAAACAGACTTGTCTGCTCCAGCATCGGCAACATCTGTACGATCCAGCTGATCTGATAACCCTCTTCCACGTGACGGATGGGACCGCTGGCGTTGACGCTTCCCGGCGGAAGCCGTTCAAAAGCCATCTCATAGTTGTGCAAGGCAATGGCAATCTGCATCAGATTGTTCTTGCATTGCGTGCGACGGGCCGCTTCCCGCGCCTGCTGAACAGCCGGCAGCAGCAGTCCGATCAGTATGGCAATGATTGCAATCACAACCAGCAATTCGATCAGAGTAAAACCACGCAGACGACGCCTGCATGGCCGACGCTTTTCTGCTGACTTCAGCAGACACTGAACAGCAGCGGGGAAAATCTGAATTATCTTCATGGGGTAATACTTCCTGTACGGGTAATCTGACACGTCTGGGCGGACTCGACCGGGTATCTGGCAGTGACGATCAGCGTTGTCTGTTGAACAGTGATCTGAATGGCCGCGGAATTTGTCTGATGAATTGTTCCGGCAGGCAGGTTGCAGGTCGTGCCCGCCCACTGCGGTTCGTCCCGCAGTCGCGCCACAGCATACCGGTAAGCAGAATCCGCCAGTTTTTCTGTCTGCAGCCGGAACAACTGCGTTTGTTCGTTTCGCCGATCCGCAAGGACGCGCTGCACCTGCTGCGCAATCAGCGCCGAAACCAGAAGCAGCGACACAAGTGCCAGAATCACAACAGAGCCCCGGCGGGAATCCATCCCGGACCGGAGACCCGTCCAGCGTTTCCTGCAAGGCCGCCTTGTCCGCCCACAGAACCAGGGACGCTGCCGTTCAGAACGACACAACAGCTTCATGGTGACACTCCGGCAAGTTGAGAAGGAACGACAAGCTGAATCTCAATGATCCCCGCACTCACGGTGGACGCCGGAATCACCGGCAGAGCGACTGCTTCGGGCTTGTTCAGAACTGCTCCACCATTTCCCGCCTCCGGA
>JALQWE010000652.1 GCA_023258825.1 Planctomycetaceae bacterium
ATCGAGCCGTCTCGACCATCGAATCAGAACTCAGTCGTCCCTTCGTCGTCACAATCGTTCCACAGGGAAGAAATCGATCGCTGATCTCCACACAGGTTGTCAGCAATCCACCGGGGTTGCCGCGCAGGTCCACGATCAGCGACTTCATTCCCCTGCTGTACAGGTCGTTCAGAGCCTGATCCAGTTCAGCCGTCGAACTCTGCGAAAAGCGACTCAGGCTGAGATACGCCACATTCGTACCGGACAGAATTCTTGTGTCGTTCACCGTCCAGACCCGAATCCGGCGTCGCACCATTGCGAACTCACGCTCCCCACGACCTTCCCGAAAAATCCGCATACTCAGCCGACTTCCCGAGACACCCTTCATCAGATCCACGCTTTCCGCCATCTTCAGGCCGGCCAGAGTCCGACCGTCAATGCTCAGAATCACATCACCAGCTTCCAGACCGGCTTCTGCAGCAGGTCCGCCCCGTAACGGCTTGACGATCAGCAGGCCCTCCGCATGCTCGCGAACTTCGACACCGACCCCCACGATCTCCTCGTCCAGCGCGGCACTCCGCACCCCGACAGCTTCGGCACCGCTTCGCGATGACGGATCCGCAGGTTCCAGACCAGAAAACTTATCCAGCGTATCGATGCTGGCCAGCGAGAATTCCCAGGTGATCACGCCCGCAGTCAGTCCCGGAACCCGACTGGCCTCACGCACCACCTGATTCAGCACAGTCCGGGCATCGGCATAACCACGCACCGGGGTCGCCCCAGCCAGTCGACCAAGTGACTCTCTGAACGCATCCGTCTGAAAGGAATCCGCAGAAATCCGCAGTCCCTTCATGAAGGCCGGATTGTCCAGAGCCAGTCCGAGATTCCGCAGCGCACGACGAACCCGCACGTCATAACTCGTAGGTTCCAGCGATCGCTCATCAATCCGTCGCGACACTTCAGCAAACAATTCTGTGCCCTGTGCGGAGGTCATCGATCGGATGGCCCGCACTGTCACCGGATTCTGATAACGCAGCGTCAGAATTTCATTGATCTTGAGAGACTCCTCGTCCATCCGGTCCTTCGGAGCCGGTGCAGGAACGAACGGATCCAGCTGGTCCAGCGAGTCTGTGGCGGGGCGAACCGGCCGCACCGAAGGCACTGGACTGGTACGGTCGGGCAGGACGGGTCGGCGCGTGCCCCTCAAACCAGAACCGACAGCCTCTGCATCGCTGCGAAAGTCATCCAGACCGTCCAGCAGATCGGCATCCTCCACAACCCGGGATCGACTGCCAACACCAGCCTGCCGTGCCAGTTCCGACAGGCGAGCCGGCAGCAGTGGAAACGCAGAGTCTTCAGCAGCCAGACGTGTCGGCCGGGATGCTGCACCTGACAACACGTCGTCCCCGCCCGACACGGGCCCTTCGATCAGCACACTGGCCGCCGAGGCCAGGGCAAACACCTTCAGTAATCGATTCAACGCAAACATGATCAGGACTCCTGTTTTGAAAAGTTCATAACACCGTAGAATCATCAACGCACCGGACAGCTGTCACTGAGGCAACTCAAAGGTTGCTCAGGCCACATGCGGAAACCGCTCCGAATGAACTCGCAGCGGTCCGAAGGTTGCGGCACCGACCGGCACCGCCACAGTCTCCTGCGGCACCAGCTCTCCCCGCAGAACTCGTACGGACTCGGGAGCATCAATCCCGATCTTGACGGCATTGCTGCCGATCCGAGTCACTTTGATGACAACATTCTCTCCGATGTGAATGGTTTCGGACTCTTTTCGTGTGAGAACTAACATGGCTACTTCCTCCCTGTGGAGTCTGGATGTCCCGACAACGCCTGTTCTGCTCCCTTTGAACCGACATCAGTGTTGTCATGTTGAAACAGACAATGCGAGAACCGTGCCAATCCGAACACAGACACATCAAAAACGCGACACAACCACCTAAACCTCACTGAATAAACCACTTACAGCATCAGGTAAAATCTGCCGATTTGCAGTTTTTGTAAGACGCGGCAAGTTCTACCGTGAAAAAACACCAGGAACCGGAATTGAAAACCCGGACAACATTGTCATTTTGACAATTCCCGGCAATTCAACTGTATCGCTTCAATGTACCGCTCGCGCCAGTTGCCCGATGTCTTCCAATTCAGGCCTTTCCAATCGGGAGGGTTCGGTTCCACCGGAACCGGAAAAGCAGTGGTGAATTCAGCATCCGCAACCGAACCAGACCTCCTGTGGCCCGGAATGAACCTCGCCGGTCCACTCATCGCGATGATGAAACGGACACGCAGGCGTGTTACACTGGCGGACGAGAGAGGACTGAGACATGAACAGGCATCGTGTAGCAATCATTGGCAGCACAGGTCGTGGCGACTACGGACACGGACTGGATGCAGTCTGGCAAACCTTTGACGACTGCGAGGTCGTGGCGGTTGCCGACTATGACGAACCGGGCCGGTTGCGAGCGCAGCAGAGGACCGGCGCGGCACGTGCCTACGCCGACTACCGAATGATGCTGCAACAGGAGCGTCCCTCGATCGTGGCGATTTGCCCGCGCTGGGTGGACCAGCACCGTGACATGGTGCTGGCCTGTGCTGAGCATGGCTGCCACATGTACCTCGA
>JALQWE010000653.1 GCA_023258825.1 Planctomycetaceae bacterium
GCAGCTGTTGCCATGTGCTGCATGAAGTGCCGACGGTTCATTCCGTAGTTGTTCCAGAGTGCCATAGAAAGCTCCTGTTGCCAGTTAGAATCAAAGAGTGATCGGCCGAGAAGTTGTTACAAGGTTGAAACGGTTGCTGATCGTTGTCACGAGTCAAACGCTTCAGTGAATAAAGACAAACTCATTGGAATTCAGCAGGGCCCAGAACATGTCCTGATACCCATTCAGTTTTGCAGGACCATACTTTGCCAACGCCTTCTGCATCTTGCTGATCTCTGGCTTCGTTGGCTTTCGGCTGAGCGCTGCGAGGTACAGATCAGTGATTTTCTGAGTGTCTGCACCAGGCTTGCTCATCTCTTCAAACAGGAAGCTGCCGCGTTCCACACTGCAGGCTTTCTCGATCAATTCACTATTCATCATCATCAGTGCCTGCGGGATCGTGCCGTTGAAGGTCGTGGACTCGTCGTTCTCGTCATTGTCAAATGCCACCACAAACTGCTGCATCCAGCGACGACGCTGATCCTCCTGAGCACTCCAGCTGCCGTTGCCCGACTGATGTGCATTGCTCGCCACAATCAGCGAATCGTATAGCTGCTCAGCCTGCATCGACTTCAGATACATATGGCTGAACAAAGGCATCTCACCCGCTGCCGGATCATCAATCTTGTTCTTCTCTCCATACTGACTGGTCAACTGATAGGCCTCCGACGACACAATCCAGCGAATCAGTTGCTTGATGTCGTAGTCGGCAGCCGCAAATTCCCGTGACAATCTCGCCAGCAGTTCCGGATGGCTGGGGGGATTGTGTGGCCCCATGTCGTCAACAGGTCGCGTGAACCCGTAACCAAAGAAATGACTCCACATACGATTCACCATCGCCTGTGCAATCTGCGGCGGCTCGTTTTCCGTGGGTTCTGTAATCAGCTTCGCCAACTCCACTCGGCGATCCACGCCCGGACCGGGATCCACTTCGTGCCCCTGGAACTTCGGGAACGCAACCTGCATCATGCCACTGCGCTTCTCAAAATAAACCGGACCCGTGAACTCCTGCCAGACGACTTCCGAGTAATCGTCGACCATCCGGCCTGATTGCGGATCCAGTTTGCGATGTTCTTCCTTGCGAACCTGACGGAAGAAACTATTGAACTCCCAGAACTGATCCTGCTGCCATTTGTTGAATGGATGGTTGTGACATTGCGTGCACTGAACCTGGAGGCCGAGAAACAAGCGAGTTGTCATGGCGGTCAACTGCACGCCCTCGTCAGGCATCTGCATCTGCGCCAGAATGTAATTGACCGCACCATTTTCCTCAAAGTGCCCCGAAGCCGTCACGATGTCCACGACAATCTCGTCCCACGGACGATTCTTCGCGAAGGCCTCGCGGTAAAACTTCTCCATGCCGGCACGACTGACCCGCTGCGGTGTCGCTCGGCCAATGCTGTTGTTGGTCCAGATGGTCGTGAAGTGCCGAACGTAGTCCTCGTTCTCAAGCAATGCGTCAACCAGCAACGTTCGTTTGCGGGGATTCTTGTCTTCCAGAAAGCCTTTGGTCTCGGCAAGAGTCGGAATCCGCCCCACAAGATCCAGGTAGATCCGACGAACCCACTCTTCGTCTGGTGCCTGCGGAGATGCCTCAATCTCGTTGTCCGTCCAACCCTGACGGATCTGCTGATCAATGAACTCTGCGAGGGACACACCCGAATCCGTTGCCTGGCCGGCAGCCACTGGCTCATCGGCAACCAGACGCGCAGACGCCAGTACCTGCAGCATCGCTGCAGTAACTGCAGCAACCGCGAAGACCGCTACCGACCGTCGAAAAATTCGAGCACCAAAGCCCATCACACCTGCTCCTGCCTGTTTCACCAGAATCCGCAACCGCCAGAACACCGACGCTGTGAAGCAGATCGACGACCTGCCTTCGGCACACGCCAGTCTCGATTGGGTACTCCCGGGCCGTCCAGAATACCCTGCTACTATCGGAAAATCACTCCACGTTTATCCCATCTCGCCTATTTCCGAGCCAGTTTTCTCTGACAATCAGCAACTGCTGGTTGACCTTGAAATCCCGGAAATCACCAGCGAACAACGAGGAAAACTGGTAAAAGATCAGTAAAAACACGGACATCGCTACACCCAGGTCAGGACAAGAATCCTGAAACGAGTACAGACCATGGTGCTCTACCGCTGTGAGCTTTGGAAGTGTTCGCAGGAAAATGGGCAAAATGTGGTTTATTTGTGAAAAATGTACAAAAGTACAGTATTTTCGCGGTTTCAGCGGGCCGGCAGCGTCTCGCGACCAGTGAATTTGCCCGTCCTGAGTCTCTCGGTGACGTGATTGCACTACTAAGCCCTTCTGGATGCCCGGACGCAGACTTTCTCCTGTATTTCATTCGTGTTTTTGGCTTCAAAGGTGGTATTTCCTCGCGGCCCCGCCCAATAATCGCTCTGAGGATTTACCCGCTGTTCCACAACGGTGGCCAATGCAACTCTCACGGTCCGTCCCCGGTTCCACCACCGATTCTCCTCGGGCGTTTTTTGAGGTTGCCCGGGCCCAATTCCACCCTGCGATGCTCAATCGAAGCCAAGCTGTTCGAGGACGCCTTGAGTCATTCC
>JALQWE010000654.1 GCA_023258825.1 Planctomycetaceae bacterium
CATGAAATGGGCTCCTTCGCTACGACGAGCGAGACATTGGAAAGGCGATCAAACGCAGGATGCCTTCCGAAAAAGCAGCAGTCGTACCAAACAACCACCCCGACAGCCCATAACTGTGCATCACGCGATTTTTCGGCACCCGAGTCCGGCTGTTACGGTTGTAGCGATTGTTTTACCTCCGCAGTGGTGGGAAGCACTTGCTGCATTGAATGGAGCAACTCCATGTTGTGAGAAATCAACATGCAGATTACGTACCCTGAGGTCCTGATTTTCTCGCGGCGATACATTTTGCCTTTACATATTGAACACGGATGTGAACGATTGAACGATTTGGCGAATGCTCACTGCCCTCCTGAGTGTCCCCGGAGTTGTCGACGGCGAAAAACGCTTGTTTTATTCGGCCGGGACGCTGGAAAATCCGCAACGTGCACGGCTGTTTCTCCGGCGATACGTTGCCCAGGGAGTTTGTCGAGGGCAGATGTCCTGCGAGCGATGGCTGGTTGTGATTGTTCGGGTTACGCAATTTGTTTCGACCTTGAAACGTTGTTGTCTGGGAGCATGGTTTGACGGGCTGAGTTCAAAAGTCTGTCCGTCAGACAATATCTAGTGAGCAAGCTCGCCGCCTGGATGAAGAGTTCCGTCGCTGGCTCGGGCCGGATCACCTGCGAAAAAAAACACAGCAGACGCGTGGATCAAGAGCAGGATATTTGTATCTGAAAATCTCCTGTGTCAGGAGAAGATCTGAACGGCCGGATTGAGAAGGTGGATGGGCCTTCCTCACAGCATCACCCGAATTTTCATGCTTGTGTCCTGTCCAATTAAGGCACCGTTTTCAACCCCTTCAGGCCTCAAGCTGCCACGGATCCCGCAGGACGGGGCAGGGGCCAACTAAGTGCCCCTGGAGCCCGTCCCGGTGATCCGACGCTGCCTTTATGGGTAGCTGGCCTGAATGGGTTGCGGCGAAGCCGTTGGCGTCAACCGCGGATCAACGGTGAACATCATCCGCATATCTTCATGCTCCACATTGTGACAGTGGAACACGAAAGGCCCCTTGAACGTACGGAACCGCATCAGCATTTCGACTTCGCTGTTACCGTCGAGGATGTGCAGGTCGCTCTTGTAGCGGTCGGCAAGTGCTGGTGGCTGTCCATTCTGCCGAATGATCTGGTGCGACTCGAGATGGACGTGAATGGGATGCCACCATCCACCGCTGCCGTTGCGGCAGATCCAGCGTTCGACCGTGCCCAGCGTTGGAGTGGCATTGGCCAGATTGGGGTCAAAGAACCTTTTGTTGATCTGCCAGGCGCCGTTGCTGCGATGGAACTCAAACACGCGGGTGATGACAGCATCGGCAGGGTTCAGATCATGATGGGGTCTGAGTGCGGTGCCTGGAACCACTGTGGCGTTGTTGGGCTGTGCTTCGCCTTCGACAATGAATTTCATGAAGGGTACAGGCACATCCAGCCGCCCCGGACTTGCCAGTGAGCCTTCCGGCTTTCTGCCATTGGTCTGGGCAAGAATGTTTTCGAGGAACAGCTCCGGCGGTGCATCGGTGAAGTCGATGACGACGTCAGCTCGCTGACCTGAGCTGAGCAGCATTGTGGACTGCTCGATCGCCTGAGGATAGAGCCAGGAATCCTTGCCGAGTCGCGTAAATGGCTGACCGTTGCTGAGCCGCACTTCGAGGAACCTCGCGTTGCAGCCGTTGAGGATGCGAAAGCGATACTTGCGACGCTGGACCTTCAGAAACGGCTGGGCTTTTCCATTGACAACCCAGATATTTCCCAGAGTCCCATTGTGGTCAAAGTGGTCGAAATACAGGGTTCCGTCCGGATTCAGGCGACGGTCCTGCAGACACAATGGAATGTCCCAGGGCTCGCCCGGCAGCACATTGGAGGCGATCAGGTCCTCTTCCAGCTGATCGGTGCAGAGGGCGAAGCCGCACAGTCCCTTCCACACGTTCCCTGCAGCAATGTCCATGGCATGATCATGATACCACATCGTGGACGGACTCTCGGTAAAGTCCGGCTGGCCGTTGAGCATTGGCACGGTGTTGGGATAGAAGTAGTCCCGGGCTCGGCCGGGCAACACATAGAACGTCGGGTAGCCATCAGCGTGAGCTGGGGAGTGGCCACCGTGCAGGTGTGCCGACATTTCGATGGGAAGATCGTTCCAGAGACGCACCACAGCCGGTTCACCGACGCGAAAGCGGAAAGTCGGTCCCGGATAGGACCCGTTGTAAGCGTAGATCGGTGTACGCACTCCGGGAATGATCTCGTGAAATCCCGAGGTCATGCGAACTTCGTAGAACTTTGCCGGCAAGCGCTCGTAAAACTTCAGCTCCGGACGTTCCGCGATGCTCCGGTCGAAGTATTCGGGGGCGATCCCATGAAACACATCGCCGGGCTGATAGGGGGCCTGACCGATCCCCACCGGCTGCTGCACCTGCGGAAGGGGCAAGGGAACAGTGAAGGGGGTAAAGGCAAACGGAACGGGTGGCAACGCATCCTGAGGAGCTGCTGGTGTCACCGGCCGCGGGGCGGGCTGAGCAACCAGAGGGGCAGGCTTGGGCACCGACGCGTTCGCTGGAGTGCGAACGGGTTTGGGAGCTA
>JALQWE010000655.1 GCA_023258825.1 Planctomycetaceae bacterium
ATGACCCGGTTGGTGCGATTTCTGTTCACCTGGTTCACGGGGTGTTTGGAACAATTTGTGTCGGACTGTTTTCCACAACGGACCTGACAGCAACTCCGATCACCGGTGGGCCGGCTGCAGGCTTGTTTTTCGGTGGTGGCACTACACAGCTGGTAGCCCAGTTGGTAGGTGTGGGGATGGTGGGAGTCTATGTGCTGGTGACCTCAGGGATCACGTGGTTGGTCCTGAAGTATACCATCGGGATTCGCGTTTCTGAAGCGGAAGAGGTGGAAGGTCTGGACCGCGGCGAACATGGTAACGAGGCTTACCATGGCTTCGTGATGCAGTCCACCGGTCACGTCTGATTGGGCTTCTCAAACTGAAAAGTAGTTCATCAAGCCCGAAGGTGCTCAGGTGCCTTCGGGTTTTTTCATTGATGACCGGCCGGATCCGACGGAATCAAAGCGGCGCCGTGAGAATTGAACAATCGTTGTGGGGCGATGAGTGGGTGATCAACCTGCGGACGGATGACAGTCCTGTTGAAGACGTAAGTTGCACTACATTGCTGCATGTCACGTATCGCTGCGGCGGAAGTCTGGAAGCAGGCTCAGACCGCTTACGACGTCCTTATCCCGCAACCATGCGTGCAGATCTTTGCCGTGGATCGGGTATCCAGAAAAAGTCGACATGGTCCTGAGATCGACCGCGCATCAAAAGGGGGCTCGCGATCTGTCCGATCGCTGCCCCCGTCATATCGTGTTCTGTGCAGGCATCACCCGGACAATGTCCGGACGTTTTTCGTTACATCGTTACGGAAGAATCTGCAAAGGTTCGCCACTCCATCAGAGATGGGTCAGCCACTTTGCGATACCCAAGGCTGATCACCACTTCCAGAACCTCACTCCATGTTGGAAATGGGCGACCGCTCTTCCGTTTGTAGTCGTCCATGGCCCGCATGAACTCGATCTCCGGACTGCTGTAGTCCCGTTCGCAGGTTGTCGGATCGATTTGCCGACGACGATCCAGGCGTTTGCGTTCCATGATCTCACGATACTCCGAAGCCGTCTCCTCGCGGTCGATGCCGCCCGGAGTCGACGGGGGTGAGACCTGCACAGCAGTCGCTCTGGTTGTTGTTTCCGCCTGCAGCGGCCTGGATTCCTCAGAGATAACTCGTCGTCGCATAGGGCGGCGACGGGACGAGATCGAACCATCCGTTGTAAGTGCCGACATCTCTAACCTCTCAGCGTTTTGGGGGAAAACGAACCCATTCAGCCAGATCCACAGGCTCGGAACTGAACCGACAGGTCGAAGGCGTTACAAAAAGGCTTCCGGGAATACGGAGTGCCTGCCGTCCTTCGTGGTGGAGTATTGCTCCTGAAATCGCGGTCCGGGGAAATCTGCCGACTACACAAGCCTGTTCATCAAAGGAAACATTAATCAATACCTGAAAAAACCACCTGTAGCGATTGTGCGGGCGAGATCGCAGTTCTGAAAAGAATTTCAGGATGTTCCGGGCAATTTGCAGAGTATGGCTCAAGTCGCGCTCTGCTGGCCCCTGGTGGTTGTCGAGCCAAAACCGCTGCTCAGGGCTGAGCCTGATTTGATTTAAACCCCGTGAACCGCAGTGTTGCTCGTTTGCCGAACAGCGGATTTGACGAATTGGAACCGATTGAACACAGGGGGGGCTTGCCCATGGGATGACTCGGAATGGCAAATTGGCAGGTGTCTGCAGACAGTGCAAGGACACCGTGTGTTTGAGGAATTTTTCTTAAACTCTTGTTATCATGAGGGTTACGTTGTAATCGTCCTGAACTGAAACGTGTGAATTTCCCGGGAAAAGTGGAACAGGGAATGCAGCAAATAAGAAAAATGACGGGGATTGTCATTTTGGAATCAGCGTTCTGGCGGTGATTCCGGCACACGAATGGCGTGGAGATCGGCAATGGCTGTTTTTCGTTGGGGTCAGTCCTGGGACCCATTTCGAGATCTGGAACGCGAGGTGGATCGCCTGCTGCAGGGGGTGCATCTGACGCTGCATGGTGTTCGCCCGGGGCGTCGCTTTCCTCAGGTCAATCTCCTTGAGTCAGAGTATTGCTATGTGCTGACCGCCGAGATTCCGGGGGTTGATCCGCGGCAAATCGAGGTCACGACAGCCTCGGGCTACCTGACGATCAAGGGCAACCGGACGCCTCCGGAAGAAGCGCGTGAGGATTCGTTCCGCAGGCAGGAACGATTTCACGGCCCATGGCAGCGGACGATTCAACTTCCGGAGCGCGTGGACGAGGATCAGATGAAGGCGGATTATTCCGCCGGCGTGCTGCGTGTCACATTACCCAAGGCTCCGTCCAGCCTGCCGCGTCAGATCGCTGTGAACGAAGGTCCCTAGTTCAAAGGATCTTCGCCGCTTCCAATTGCCGCTTTGTGTTCGCCTGACGTCACTCGATCTTTCGGGAGTCTTCTATGGGTCTGCCTTCTGATGCCAATCCTGCTGCACAGCCGTCTTCTGAGCAACTGCTTCCTGCACGCTCGGTTGCCACAGAAAACGTCGCTCAAAACGCATCTGAGCAACCGCGTATGCTGTTCAATCCTCCGACCGACATTTACGAAACTCCCGACGGTCTGGTGCTCTATGC
>JALQWE010000656.1 GCA_023258825.1 Planctomycetaceae bacterium
CAGCGGTGGCTGTGCCGGTAACGCGGGAACTGGATTGGGAGTCGCGGGCGCTGCGGCCGCCTCAGCCGCCGCGGGGGCGGCCGGTGCTGCAGCTGCCGGGACCGGTGGAACTTCAGTACTCGGAGGCAGTGTGGGTTGAGCCGGCACAGGCACAGCAGCTGCTGGCGTTCCTGGCGCGGCTGTCGCGTCGGCCGGCACAACCGCACCCGCCGCACCCGTTTGCTCATGCCCAGCCTGCTGTACTCCGCCGTCCAGGGAACTCCTGCCCGCTTTGGCTTCGGCCAGCTGATGCTCCAAAACAGCCGGATGAACATACTGCTGCTTGTCGGCGATCGTCATCGGCTTCGGCTTGCGACCGTTCTTTGCGTCCTTCTTTTCAAACGGCGGATTGATCCGATTTCCAGCCAGTAGTGTGCCTCCATAAACGCTTCCCTGTGACAGCGGTCCGGCACCCAGCATCCACGAATCCCGCGCATCGCTGCGAGCAACAGCAGAGCCGGATTGCCACACTGGAATTCCGGTTTCACGGTGGTACGCATAGACCACGACCTTGGAGATCCCGACAATACCATTGCGTTTGCCAACGGACATCTCCGGAATCGCCGGGACGGCCGGAACGCCAGCCGCTGTGGCCGCCATGCCAACTCCGTTGCTGGATGGAATTCCATAGGTGACTTCCATGGAGTCAGTACCGAGCGCACCAATCCGGGCTTCCAGGATGTAGTCCGCGTCAGTGCGGTTCACTTCCACATACAAGCCACTGGTTGTCATCTTCTGACGCAGCGCACTGATAATATAGTCGGAGTTGATGTAGACGTTGGTGCCTTTGAAGGTCTTCATGTACTCCGTATCAAGGAAGACCTTGCGATTTGCCAGGCCTGACAAATCCAGCTGATCAATCGCGCGATCCACGGAATCCGACAGCAGCAACTGCTCGGTCCCCTGACGCTGCACCGCCGTACCACAACCGCACATCAGCAGCATCGTCAGGATGCTGCCGGTCAGCAGTCGTTTTCGGGGAAGCACTCGCAGTCGCATCATCACCCACACCAGATCCAAAACTCTGTCGGAATCTAAACCTCGTTGGAACACGTCGATTCGTTCGATCAGCCGCTATCACGTGCTCCTGAGTCTACCGGGGTTGAACGCTTTCCGAACCACGGGACTCACCGAATTCCCGGACCCATCAAAACCACACCGGTACCGCAGTTGCCACTTCGGCACTTCCTGCAAGACGGGGGCGGTGATCTGTGACCACCGCCTGCAGAAGCTGCCGACTTCCAGGGCAATCGGTCACTGGGGGATTTTCCCTGCTCCCGCCCACACCAGCCGTTGGGGGCCTGCTGTTTTAATCGTTAAAATCGCCCTAAACGCCCCGTGTTGCTCATTTTGACTTGTCCCTGGAGGTGTACAAGGCATCAGATTCGGACCAATTGAGTGACGTTTCCGGAACCTGTTTGCCCATGCGGCTTTAGCACCATCGGGGCGAGGCGATACGGGGGTTTCAACTCAGAGGTGTTGTTCTAAGTCCCGCAGGCATTGGGTCTTACGCTGTTCAGCTGGATTCGGGTTCACTGACCGCTAACATCGTGGGAGACAGCAGGGAGCTGTCGGTCGTCTCTGGTCCTTCCCCCTTTCTGTTCTGACAAAACCCCCACTTGTGCTGATCAGCGTGCTGATGTTCCTCAGGGGAATTCGGAAAGCAGATCAGATCCTGCGGTGCTGACATGCGCAGATCCACCCCAACCTCACAGGTCCGAACTCGGTCCTCCCTGCATTCCTCGCGTCGCCCATCACGACGACGTGGGAGTGTTCCCGCGTCTGCGCATCAGCATCGCGGCAACGGGTTGGCGATCGGGCGGGCATTCGATGCCCCGGAACAGTGGCATGAGCCGATCTCTGCCCCGCAGCCAGCGACAGGAGATCGTTTGCGGGTGGTGCGTCAGTTCCCCGGGCAAAACTACATGCACCCGGTCACTCCGGACGATGTGCGAGAGCGGGTGCTGCAGCTACCGGCCGAGTTCCGGGAGCGACTGGACGTGGTTCAGCTGAGTCGGATGACGCGGAAGCGGCGGCTATTTCCCTGTTACGGGCTGCAATGGGGCACGGCCGTTTACCTGTATCCGATTGAAGAGTCGCTGGAAGAACTTTACGTGCAGATGCCGCGCCCGGCGCAGCGGATCGAAACAGAGATGTTCGGCGGACGCTGGGTACAGGATGGTCCGCTGTGGCGACTGATCTGGACGGCGGACACGATTCGGGACTACTACCTGAACAACGTGCTGATTCATGAGATTGGCCACATCAACGATCAGCGAAATACAAGTTTTCGCAAACGCGAGCAGTACGCTGACTGGTTTGCTGTGGAGTACGGTTATCGCGCGTCCCGCGGCCGCAGCTCTTCCTGAACTGTGACCACCCTGCCCTGCCCTGCGGGAATCAGGAAGCCCAGCCGGGTTTGGGGGCGTCGTGAACAGTGCGCGGAGTGGCGATCTGCAGGGCGGTGACTTCTTCAAGCAGTTCCCGCGTTCGCTGTCGGTCCGTCGAAATCTCGATTCGTAGTCGATAGGTGACGGATTCTCCCGGTTGCAGTGTGCGCAGTCGCCCCT
>JALQWE010000657.1 GCA_023258825.1 Planctomycetaceae bacterium
GCCCGGACTACCACTACCTGCCCTGCCCTGACGATATTTATGTCAGCCCCAGCCAGATTCGACGGTTTGGGCTGCGAACCGGGGCCACAGTGGCTGGACAAATCCGTCCTCCGAAAGAGAACGAACGCTATTTTGCATTGTTGCGAGTCGAGGCGATTAACGGCGAAGACCCGAATCTGCTCACCAACAAAGTCTTCTTTGATGATTTGACACCGCTGCATCCCGAGCAACGTCTGCGGCTGGCCGACAATGCCGAATTCATCAGTACGCGAGTTGTGGATCTGGTGGCACCGATTGGACTGGGACAGCGTGGGCTGATTGTGTCACCGCCCCGCGCCGGCAAGACGGTGCTGTTGCAGCAGATGGCCAAAGCCACTCTGCAGAATCACCCGGACGCTTACGTGATCGTGCTGTTGATCGATGAGCGCCCCGAAGAAGTCACCGATATGGAGCGCAAGTTAAAGGGACGCAACTGCGAAGTGGTCAGCAGCACCTTTGACGAGCCGCCATCACGTCACATTCAGGTGGCGGAAATGGTGATCGAAAAAGCCAAACGCATGGTGGAATACGGTCACGACGTCATTATTTTCCTCGACAGCATTACACGGCTGGCTCGTGCCTGGAACACCGAAATCCCCAACTCAGGCAAGACGCTTTCCGGCGGTGTGGATGCCAACGCCCTGCAGCATCCGAAACGCTTCTTCGGAGCAGCTCGATGTGTGGAAGAAGGCGGCAGTCTGACGATCATAGCCACAGCGCTTGTGGACACCGGAAGTCGCATGGACGACGTGATCTTCGAAGAGTTCAAAGGGACGGGCAATACCGAGCTGCATCTTGACCGGCGGATGGTGGATCGACGTGTCTGGCCGGCTATTGACGTCAACAGTTCAGGGACTCGTCGTGAAGAGTTGCTGCTGAACGAGGACGAGTTGAAGCTGACGTGGGTTCTGCGCCGGGTGCTGAATGAGATGAACCCGGTGGATGCCATGGAGCTGCTGGTCAACAAATTGAAGCGAACGAAGTCGAATGAAGAGTTTCTATTGTCGATGAACCTCGGATAATGCTCAGGGGCTCGGCGTACTCTGCCTGCCGCTTTCTAAAGATCTGCACCCGCCAGGCCAAACTGTCTGAACGTGAGAAACCGTCACTATGAATGCTCAAGCCACTGAAATCTCGGCGACTCTGACTGCCGGCGACGCCCGATTTGCCATCGTTGTTTCCCGATTCAACGACCTGATCACGCGCCGGCTGCTGGAGGGGGCGATTGAGACGGTGGTACGGCATGGCGGCAGCGCGCAAGCGGTCACTGTGGTCTGGGTGCCGGGTTCGTTTGAAATTCCGCTGGCGGCATCGCGGCTGGCGAAGAGTGGCCGCTACGCCGCTGTGGTCTGTCTGGGGGCAGTGATCCAGGGTTCCACATCGCATCACGAGTACATCAACAGCCAGGTGGCTTCGGGCATTATGGCGGCGATGCAGCAGACTGGTGTTCCTATCACGTTTGGGGTGATTACCTGCGAATCCATGGATCAGGCGATCGATCGAGCGGGCGGAAAAGTGGGGAACAAAGGCCACGAGGCGACTCTGGCTGCCATTGAGATGGTCAACCTGTTGAAGCTGATCTGACGGGAACCCTGCCGATTCCGAGTAACCGCAGGTGTGCGGAAAGCCGTGGCTGGAGCGAAGCACCGTGTGAGCACTGGTGAGCGGGCCGGCGTCCGTATGCGCGTCGCGCCCCGCCTTTTTTCAGGCTGCTGGCGTGTCTCTGATTGCTTCGCTGCCCTGCCCCTTGTGGTTATGGCGCGGTCGAACTGGTGATTGGAATCCGCAGACCATCGTACGCTGGTCGGACATGTTCCGGCAGTTCGCGGACCAGGTCATCGTAATCGAGTTCGTGGGACATGTGGGTGAGAAATGCCTGGCGCGGCTGCAGCTGGCGAATCAAACCGAGTGCGGCATCGAGGTGAATGTGCGTCGGATGGGGCTCGCGTCGCAGTGTTGACAGCACCAGAGTGTCCAGGCCCTGCAGGAGTTCGCGACTGGCGGCGGGGATGGTGGTCACATCGGTGCAGAACGCCACGTTACCGATCCGGTATCCCAGAATCGGCAGTGGACCGTGTTTGATGCGGAGGGGCAGGATGGGCAGTCCGAGTAGAGGGAAGGGAGCTTCCGGGGCAATCCGTTCGAACCGAAGTTTGGGGGCTGCGTACTTGTGAGAATGGGTGGCAGGATCGGAGAAGGCGTAGGAAAACGACTGTCGAATCTGTTCCTCCACCGGGGACTCGCAGTAGATTGGAATGGCCGCATCCAGGCGAAACCCAAAGATGCGCAGGTCATCGAGCCCCATGATGTGATCGGCGTGGGCGTGGGTCATGATGGCCGCGCGGATCAGAGTGGCTTTTTCGCGGACAAGTTGCAGACGCAGTTCCGGACCCGCATCAATCACGAATTCACCGGCAGGAGCGCGAACCAGCACAGCGGTTCGCAGACGCTGATTTCTGGGGTTATCTGACGTGCAGACCCGACAATCGCAGCCAACCACGGGCACGCCGATGCTTGTCCCGGTGCCCATGATGATCATTTCAGAAGTGACCATCGTGGAATCGGA
>JALQWE010000658.1 GCA_023258825.1 Planctomycetaceae bacterium
AAAAAAAACGCCCGCTGGTGCCAAACACCAGCGGGCGTTCTCGATACTGTGCTCAACGGATCCCTCAACAGCAACAGTGTGACGGCGTTGAGAAATCCTGCGTCACTACTAAGGCTTTGCTTCTTCAGCAGGTGCCGCTGGTGCGGCTTCTGCTGGTGCAGCCTCTGCAGGCGCAGCAGCTTCAGCTGGCGCGGCTTCTGCTGGTGCAGCCGGAGCGGCTTCCGCTGGCGCTGCTTCAGCCGGAGCGGCTTCTGCTGGGGCTGCTTCCGCAGGCGCTGCTTCGGCAGGAGCCGCTTCTGCAGCCGGTGCCGGTGCACCACCAGCAACGCCGGAACCTGCAGCGCCAGCACCACCGCCAGCGCCACCCGTCTGCTCACCACCACCACAACCAGCTGCCAGAGTGATACACGCCAGCAACACAAGTGCACTCAGTGATCGTTCGAACTTCATTGAACCCAGCCTTTCAGTTACACAAAATCATGCCTGCGCCCCGAAACCCCCCGTTCCGGCAGCCGGCTTGCTGTCATTACCCTACGAAAACCCCAGAGGATTTCAATATTCGTGATCCGGAAATCAGTGAACTTTCAATTTTGGTGAGGTTGATAATCGGCTGGGCCTTTTGCGGTATTGATTTGTCCGGCCCCCTCTGGCAAGCTGTAGCGGTTAGTTCGCTCGTTCGGATCTCGCTGTGCCCTGCTTCACGATCGCTGTTGCGGTCATTCGGCCCAATAACTCCGGTTTTTACGTAACTTCCTGGAAGCAAAGATCTTATGACTGGCGATCCCGACGAACTGGCCGAATCCCCACTCGGCTATCGCGAGCCTCTGTCTCCCCGGGAAAAAGTGCGTAGATTTCCTACTTCGCCCGGTGTTTATCTGATGAAGGATGCCGAGGCCCGGGTGATCTACGTCGGGAAAGCTGTCAACCTGCGCAATCGTGCGTCCAGCTACTTCACCGCCGCCGCCGAAGTGGATCGACGCACCGCCGACCTCGTGCCCGAAATCGCTGATATCGATTTCATCGAGACCGAAAGCGAGGTCGACGCACTGCTCATGGAAGCCCGGCTGATCAAGGACATTCAGCCCCGCTACAACTCGCTTCTCAAAGACGACAAGACCTTTCCCTACCTGCAAATCACTACCCGCGAGGACTTTCCTCGCGTCGAATTCACTCGACAGCCTGAATCCTCAGGGGTACGACTCTACGGACCGTTCACCAGCGCTGGTCAACTCCGGGGCACCATCGCCGTGCTCCAGAAAATCTTTCGCTTCCGCACCTGCTCCCTCGACATCGATGAGCAGGACGAACGCTGGAGATGGTTCCGCCCCTGTCTGCTGGCCAGCATCAATCAATGCACCGCCCCCTGCAATCTTCGGATCAGTCGGGAAGACTACCGCGAAGACATCCGCAGACTCAAACTGTTCCTCGATGGCGGACGCAACAGCCTGCTGACCGAAATGGAAGACGCCATGAAGCAGGCCTCAAAGGAAATGAAATTCGAAAAGGCGGCACGCATTCGCGACGAAATCCAGTCCCTGAAAAACCTCAACCTCCGCGGTGATCTCGAAAGCCACGCGCAGCCCGAAGTCTTCTACATCGATCCCAAAAAAGGTCTGAACGCACTCGTCAAGGCTCTCGGACTTACCGAAACTCCGCGCCGGATCGAAGGACTAGATATCGCCCATCTTCAGGGCAGCGAGACCGTGGCCAGCCTCGTCCAGTTCATCGATGGCCTGCCCTTCAAACCCGGCTACAAGCGTTACAAAATTCAAACCGTTCAGGGGGTCGATGACTTTGCATCCATGCGGGAAGTCGTCACCCGCCGGTTTCGCCGACTGTCAGACGAAGGCGATGCCTTCCCCGATCTGCTCCTTGTCGACGGCGGCAAGGGACAACTCAATGCCGTCATGGAAACCTTTCAGCTGCTGGGGATCCAGCCCCCGGTCACCATCTCACTGGCCAAACGCGATGAAGAAATCTTCGTCCCCGGCCAGTCCGACCCCATCAAGCTCAGTCGACACTCCTTCGGTCTGCGACTGCTGCAGTACGTTCGCGATGAAGCACATCGCTTCGCTCAGCACTACCACCACATGCTCCGCAGAAAATCCACCCTCGGAGATGCGGAAAAAAGTCGTCGACGCGGAGGAAAACCAAAGCCCCAGTAACGTCGGCCTTGTGCCGCCGCCCTCGTTCAGTCCCCTCATCCCAGTCAACCGCTCTGACACTTCGGAAACCCCGGTCCCGCTGCTTGCCGGTCTCCGGTCATCATGCGAAAGCTGTTCACGCTGCGTCCCCGGGGGCCGGCCCATCAGGAATCATGCCTCTCATGAAAAATCAACTCTCCCGGCGCATCGCCCGGTGTATTGAAGATCGGGTCCGGCAAACCATCATCAGCGCACACAAACGCAGCGGAGCCGTGCTGTTCAGCGACACCACGCTGCGCGACGGCGAGCAGATGCCGGGCGCCACCCTCGACCCCCACGAAAAACTCCGTATCGCCAAAGCCCTCGAACGCGCAGGCGTCCACTCATTGGACGCCGGATTTCCTGCCAGCTCCGAAGCCGACATCGCGGCCATCCGGCTGATGGTTGGTCAGGT
>JALQWE010000659.1 GCA_023258825.1 Planctomycetaceae bacterium
TGAATGCGTATTCCGCGGGGACGAAAGTCGCCTGCATTGTTCGGTGTATGCGCACCAGCCCATGGATCCTTCCAGTGCGACCGCAGAGTCGTTAGTCACTCAGCGACTGGATGTGGTCAGAATCCCTGCCGAGGTTCTGCGGCAATTGGCGGCACGATCAACAGCATTTCGTCGCGGATGGCAATCGATCGCGGCAACGGCAGTTCCAGTGCCCGGCAACAACACCGCAAACTCTTCAGGACTCGCTGCGGTGGACAGCCCCGATTTCCATTCACTGGGACTCGCCTGGGGGCAGTCGCTGATGGTGATTGATCTCGATCGTTGCACGCGTTGCAGCGAATGTGTGCGGGCTTGTGTGGACGCGCACGACGACGGTCGAACACGACTGCACCTTGATGGACCTCGCTTTGAAGAACGCTATCTGATTCCCACCACGTGTCGCGGGTGTCTGGACCCGGTCTGCATGATCGGGTGTCCCGTGGGGGCCATTCATCGCGGGCAGCGCGGTGAAATCTGGATCTCTGATCACTGCATCGGCTGCAGTCGCTGTGCGGATCAATGCCCCTATGGCTCGATTCAGATGGAACTGGTTCAGATTGGCCCCCCAAATGCCGGGCCGGATCGCTCAGCCTCCGAGCCGGGATTCACGGAGTTCCCGATCCACGAAACGGCAGTGGTGTGTGACCAGTGTCGCTTCACACGTTCGGGGCAACCGGCCTGTTTGTATGCCTGTCCGCACGACGCGACATTTCGAGTTGTCGGCTCACAGTTTCTCAGGGGGATCAGCTGAATGATTCCCGCCAAAGACTGCTGTACTGAAGTTGTCGCGCACGACGCTCAACACGGATCTGTGTGCAGGGGAGTCGCTGGTGCCAGCACTCTGCCTGGCGGAGGAACCCTGCGATGCTGATTGATCGTTCGCATCTGCCGTGGGGCTTGTTTTCCGCCACTGTTCTGGGCGTGGGGGCCGTCACTTATGTGATGTACGCGGCACAGGCACCACATGGGCCGTCCGGCGGCACCGTTCCGGGCCTTTGGTACGGTGTGATCGCCACCGGAATGCTGCTGTGCTCGGCGCTGCTGGCCGTTCGTCGCCCCCTGCGCCGGTGGCGACTGGGCAGTCTGGCATTCTGGCTTCGAGGACACATCTGGCTGGGGGCCCTGTGCGTCCCGTTTCTGATGTTTCATTCGGGTTTCTCCTGGGGAGGAACCGTGTCGTGGCTGTTGTGGCTCTGCGTGCTGTTTGTGGTGGGATCCGGTGTGCTTGGACTGGGACTTCAGCAATTGCTGCCGCGTTTGCTGCGTGCGACCAGCAAGGCGGAAATCATGGAAGCCCCTTCCGGCTACCAGGCCGATCGACTGCTCGTGCTGGCTGATCTCAGGATGAGTGACGTGTGTTGTCGGCCTCAGCCAAACCTGCCGGAGCACCTTCAGAAGGCGTTTGCATCCGTGGTGAGGGACTTTGAGCATTCAGTGAACGGCACCATGTCTCGTTCGGAGCTGCATTCTCGTCGCATGCACGTCATGAGATCACTGCAGCCGCAGGAGTTCCGGGATTTTCTGTGGACCCTGTCTCGTGCGGCCAGACATGAGCTCAGATTGATCGCTGCGGAACCTGACTTTCCGGAGCTGCTGAAGAAAACATACCCGCAATTGCTGCCAGCGACGCCCGGCTGTGAGGCGGGCACGGCGACGGGGATGTCATTGACTTCGGGACACTCAGGGTCTGGCACCGCGCACGATGCCACGGTGACTGGTCTTCCGCGCTCTCGCGATATGCCGGGTGATAGCCCACGTGACAGCCCACGTGATCGTCTCGGTGACAGCCCTGGCCACGCGGATCTGCTGTGGAAGTTTTACATTTCCGAGGTGCGACCTTTTCTGGCCGGAGCGGGTTCCCTCGCTCGCAGATCGGACGACGTTCTGAGAGCGGGGGCCACGTCGCAGAGATTGTTCCAGCGGCATCGCGAGGTGCTGAGTCCATCGCTTCACGGGCCCCTGCAGGAACTGCAATCTCTCTGTGATTATCGGAGAGAGATGGATCAGCAACGTCGGATTAGGCTGTGGATGAACCTCTGGATGCTGCTGCATGTGCCGGTGTCGGGCATGCTGCTGGTCCTGCTGCTGGCCCATATCGTGATGTCGCTCCGTGTTGTCCCCTGGTGAACGAGCTTCGCGGTGTTTCAAGTGCTTTGACAACTGATTTACTCATGGCATCTTTCAACGATCATTCCACAATTCAGCATCCTGGCCGGGTGGGGACGCCCGTTCAGCGGGACCCTGTACGCAGGGTGAGCCTGCTGGCTGCGCTGGTCGCTGGCGTGCTGACCATGGGCTGGTTGGTACTGATGTGGATCTGGGATGCGCCTGAGATTTATCAGGCCCATGGGCTATCCCGTTCGCATGAGTTGTTCGAGCATCGCTGCGAGGTCTGCCATGAGGCGTACGCGGGGCCAGGTGAGCGTCTGCTGGATCCACTGACGCTCCGATCGCATACGTCGGCACCGGACGCACGCTGCCTTGCCTGCCACGCTGGTCCGGGACATTTCTTCGTCGGTGGTCCGCACCTGACCTGGGCAGAAAAATTGCAATC
>JALQWE010000660.1 GCA_023258825.1 Planctomycetaceae bacterium
GTTGCTGCTTCTGCTGGTGATCTCGCTGTTGTCAGTGAAGATCTGCTTTTCGGGACAGGACTCCCGCATCAGTTCGGAACAGACGCCTGACGAGGCACCGCCGGAGCCCCTGTCTCCTGGCGATCCGTCGATGCCGTCCGTTCGCGCTCACACGGCCGATGTCAGGCTGCGAGGCGTGAATTCCTGCACGGCCGCGAGCTGTCATGGCGGTGGGCGAGTGCAGGAGGGCCTCGGCTTTGCGGCAAGTCAGATCTGGTCCCGTTCCGACCCGCATGCGCGTGCGTGGGACGTGCTGACCGGTGATGCCGCACGAAGCATCATGGCACGACTCAATCCGCAGTCTGAAGATGCCCCCGGGCGAGCGACTGAAGATTCGCGCTGTCTGAATTGTCACGTCACGACCGAATCCCCGTTGCCCGCGGAAGCAGTGACGTCGACACTGATGCACCGGGACGGAGTGGGCTGCGAATCCTGTCACGGACCGGCACGAGACTGGATTGCGGTGCATGCCACACCGCCATGGAAAACAATGACGGTGCGCGAAAAGTCAGCGCTCGGTTTTCCGAATACCGCAGGCAGTCTGGTGGAGCGAGCGAGTCTGTGCGTCAAGTGCCATGTGGGCAGTGCCGGACGCAACCTCAGCCACGATCTCCTGGCGGCTGGTCATCCCCGCAGGGAATTCGAATTCAGTACCTTCTACGCCAACCTGCCGCGACACTGGGAAACGCCATCTCATGGGGATGCAGCTCGCGACAAATCTGAACAGCGCCCCGACTTTGAGGTGCAGGCGTGGTACACAGGCCAGATGGTGGCCGCCACGGCCGCTGTTGAGCTGCTGCAACTTCGGACGCATCCCGCCCAAACATGGCCGGAGTTTTCAGAACAATCGTGTTTCAATTGTCACCATGATCTGGAAGATCGCAACTGGTATCAGTTACGAAGGCAATCACATGGAACACCCGTCTGGGGGGCCTGGACACCGGGTGTTTATCCCGCCCTGGCTGAAGATGATGCCTCGGTCCGACTACTGAGTTCACTCCGGCAGACCATGCAGCGCCCGGTTCCTGATCGACAACAGGCATCACGTCTTGCTGAGCAGTTGATCCCCCTGCTGACAGGGCAGTTGACGCAGGTCGAGACAAAAGTCTGGTCCGGCTCTGATCTGGATCCCTTCATGGTGCAGCTGATCCGGCACTGTCGACTGCAACATCCGGGACGCGGCAGTTTACCGGCCGCCAACTGGGATGAGGCTGCGCAGTTGTATCTGGGACTGCGGGCGGCAGAGATGTCACGAAGGCGTCTGCTTCCTGACGATCCGGCCAGTGTCCAGTTACAGAACCATCTGGAGTCGATTCGCAAAGGACTTCTGTTTCAGCCGGGAGGACAAAGTCCGGGAAGTTCTGTGGTGAACATCCCGGACACGCTGAACCACCACCTGATGGAAATAGAACACTTACTTTCCCGTCCCTCGATGACTCCCGCCCGTGGCATCTCTCCAGTCATCGACCTGAACGACCGAGCCGGATTTGAACTTCAACGGGACGGTGCACCATGATGATTCGAACTCAAAGACTGTTCGGACGCGAAAGTGTTTCAGACGACCGATCTCCAGCCGACGTGCCACGGGAACGCCTGCGTGGTTTCAACGTCGGTCTCTGTCCCCGACGAATCAAAGGTTTTGCCTGTGGCGTTTGGGGATTGCTCCTGCTGTGTCTGTCAGCCGGCCCGCTTGGTGCTCAGGAAGCTCCATCCGCCGAAGTGACAAATTCTCACCCCTTTCCCAATCAGGGACATCAGAATCTGGGGATGAGCAGTTGCTATAACTGTCACGCCAACTCGCATCGCGAGAACGTGCTGGCCGCTGAACTGGGGCTCAGGGCGGGGGATCGCTGGATTGCAGGGAACGAGATGCTGATCTGGAGCGGACGCGGTTCTGTCTCGGACACTGCGAACACAGAGCCCGGGGCTGAATCTGAGGTGGCTGCGTTGCCATCATCCGGCGGTGCAGCGACGATCGATCGACACGCACAGGCCTATACGTCGCTGCTGAGTGAGACGGCTGTTCGAATCGGGGAAACGCTGGGACGACCAGCTCACCGGGATGTGCGATGTCTTGCCTGCCACTCTGCTTTTCCTGCGCAGTCACTCAGCAACGACGTGCCCGGACTTGTGGATGAGCAATTTCTGGGCGACGTGCGGATGACATCGGGGGTGAGTTGTGAGGGGTGTCATGGAGCCGCTGGCCGTCGCAGCTCCGAACTGCCCGGGCAAACGTCGACTGTCGGTGACTCCGGCTGGGGCACTCAGCATTTTACAGATGAGCAATGGCGATATCGAAATCCGCAGGAGAAGTTTGAATATGGCTACGCGGATGTACACTCGGTGATTCCCCGCACTCGCCTCTGCCTGTCCTGTCATTCGGGCAACGCAGCCATGGGGCGAGTGCTGACGCATGAAATGTATGCGGCTGGCCATCCTCCACTGCCGCCCTTCGAACTGGAGACCTTTCAGAACCAGATGCCAAAGCACTGGCGAGAGATCACAGAGAAGGATCCGGCGCTGCAACAGGATTACTCTTCCCGAAGC
>JALQWE010000065.1:0-4544 GCA_023258825.1 Planctomycetaceae bacterium
ATCAGGGTCCGGGGTTGTGCGAACGTCAGGACGGTCTCCTGTCGGTGCCTCTCCATCCAGGGATCGCCGCGAATTGCAGCCTTGTTGCTTCTATTCATGTTCCGTCCGATGACTTCACAAATCGACAGGATTGCAACGGCGTGAAAATCCTGGGACACTATGGAAGAGGGGTCAGTCGATGTGCTGGCCAATGAGCACAGATCCCGGTACTGCCGAGTATGGGTCAGAGGAGAGTGATGACATGAATCCATTGGACACGTGGCAACTGCAGCAGACTCGGCGCCAGTTCTTCGGCGACCAGGGCCTGCGCATGGGCGGTGTCTCACTGGCGCTGCTGGCAGCACAGGGCAGGGCGAATGCTGCGACGGAGCAGGTGCACCCCGCGTTGCCCGGATTCCCACACTTCGCGCCGCGTGCTCGCGCGGTGATTTACCTGCATATGAATGGTGGTCCGTCACAACTGGATTTGTGGGACTACAAGCCGGGACTGAAAGCCCAATTCAACGGTGACCTTCCGGATTCCATTCGCCGGGGTCAGCGTATTACCACAATGACCAGTGGGCAGTCACGTCTCCCGGTTGCGCCCTCGATGTTCGGCTTTGCCAGAGCCGGGCAGTGCGGGACGTGGGTGAGTGAATTGCTGCCGCACACGGCCGGTGTGGTCGACGAGATCGCTCTGATTCGCAGTGTGCACACTAACGCCATCAATCATGATCCAGCATGTACCTTCGTCACCACCGGCAGTGAAGTTCCGGGAAAACCGAGCCTGGGATCATGGCTGTCCTACGGTTTGGGAAGTGACAGCAACAACCTGCCCGCCTTCGTGGTACTGACACCGCGATGGTCATCCAAACAGGCCGCGCAGGCCTTGTTTTCCAGAATGTGGAGCAGTGGGTTTCTGCCATCGAGATACACCGGAGTCGCATTACGCAGTTCCGGCGACCCGGTGCTTTATCTGGATAACCCTCAGGGCGTTGACAGTCAAAGTCGGCGTGCGATGCTGGACGCCCTCGCACAGCTGAATCAGCAAACACTCGAGAAATTCGGCGATCCGGAGACACGCACGCGCATGCTGCAGTACGAGATGGCTTACCGGATGCAGAGCAGCGTGCCGGATCTGGTGGACCTGAGTGGTGAGACGCAGGCGACACTGGATATGTATGGCCCGGAGGTCACCAACTCCGGAAGTTTCGCGGCCAGCGCACTGCTGGCTCGACGAATGGTGGAACGAGGCGTCCGGGTGGTCCAGATTCTTCATCGCGGCTGGGACCAGCACGGTTCTCTGCCCTCTGAAATCCGTCATCAGTGCGGAGACGTCGACCAACCGTGTGCGGCTTTGATTCGCGATTTGAAACAACGCGGCCTGCTGGACAGCACACTCGTCGTCTGGGGCGGAGAATTCGGACGCACAGTGTACTCCCAGGGAACACTCACCAGCACCAACTATGGACGCGACCACCATCCCCGCAACTTCTGCATGTGGATGGCTGGAGGTGGAATTCGGGGCGGCGTGGTCCACGGAGCGACGGATGATTTCAGCTACAACATTGTGGAAAACCCCTGTCATGTGAATGATCTGAATGCCACCATTCTGCATTGCCTGGGAATTCAGCACGATCGCTTCAGTTATCGGTTCCAGGGCCTCGATCAGAAACTGACAGGAGTAGAACCGCAGCGTGTGGTCGAGGAAGTGCTTGCCTGACTGCAGGCCACCTGCCGGTTCAGGACCTCCGAGAAACCAAAACGTCGAGAAGGATGAGACTGCTCAATCCGGCTTCCCGACCGCGTTGCCGACGGCAGGTCAGTTGACACAGGCCATCAGGCCGAGCCCTGGAACAGGCTGATGGGTTGGCATCTGCAGCCATCAAAAATCCCCCCGGAGCGGCCATACTTTAATGACGGGGTCATGGTCTACAAATCAGGCTGTCATACGTAGAAACAGCTCACAAAGACAAAAGCGAAGGATAAGGACAGAACCGTGGCAAACAATCAAAGGGACTCATTGTTTTCTCAGGAACTGCTGCAGGGAATTTCGCGATCCGGGGTGATTGCGGTTCTGGTGATTGATCAGCCACGTCATGCGGTTCAGGTGGCACGAGCCCTGCTGGCGGGGGGCGTTCGAGCGATGGAGTTGACACTGCGGACGGCGGCCGCCCTCGACTGCCTCAGAGCCGTCACCAGCGAAGTTCCCGACATGATCGCCGGCGTGGGCACCATTATCTTTCCGGAACAGGTAGAGTCGATCGTGCGTGCCGGGGCGCAGTTTGGTGTCGCCCCCGGGACCAACCCGGAGGTCATTCGCGAGGCGACTCGATGCGGACTGCCATTTGCCCCCGGCGTTGTCACCCCCACCGATATTGACGTGGCCGTGCGAAATGGCTGCCGAGACCTGAAATTCTTTCCAGCCGAACCCAGTGGTGGGTTGCCGATGCTGGCCAGTGTCAAAGCCCCTTATGCGCATCTGGGCGTTCGATACATTCCCCTGGGAGGAATTGGGATTGGAAATCTGGCGGCGTGGCTGAAGGATCCGGACGTGCTGGCCGTCGGCGGCTCATGGCTGGCGAAGAAGGAAGTGATCGAATCGGAAGCCTGGACGCAGATCACGGAAACGGCCCGAGAGGCATGCGCAGTGGTGCAGACAGTGCGTGGCGCAGGCAAAAAAGCGGACGCCTGAAGCGCACGTTGACAGATCAGTCTCCGGGGACAAATGCAAGCAAATTCCCACATTCCGACAACCAATTCCCACGAAAACAGCACAGAAAATCGGCGGTATTTCCTCGTTTCCCGAATCCCTGCGGGTTTATTCCCCGCGGATAACGCGGCTTGAGGCCGGTAAACTTTGCGCAGACGGCAAAGTCTGTGCGATCGATTTTCTGGTTGAATTCGGACCTGCGTTATTTCGGAATGGGGCCGCAGCGATGATTCCTGTTTTGCGGGCGGTCTTCAGCGACGATGAACACAGCAGCGCGCAGCAAGGTTGCTGTGCGGAGCCTGCGGAATTGAGCCAGGTTGTCAGGATGACGTCCATGAAGTGTGTCGTGTCGGTTGCTGTGTTTGTGTTTGCTGTGCTTGCCGTGCAGCAGTCTACCTCCGCTCAACAGTCACCGGTGCCCCAGGTTCCGGGTGGAGCCGGAGCGGGAACATCTCAGGAAGTGCCGTCGGGCTTTCTCCCCAGCAACAACTCACTGTCAAAGTTCACACAGAAGCGAACCGCCCCGGCTAAGCCGGCGCCAGAAACGTTCAATGGGTTCTCGGTGCAGCGAGTCGCACCGAACTATGGTGCTCCGGGTTCGGCAGGAAACGGCTTCCGCCACTATTCCTCGCCCATGGAACGCTACACGAACTGGTATCGCCCGAAGGCTGCCACACTGACTCAGGCCCAGCGTTGCGAACCGGATGCCTTTCGCCCACGGGGCATGGGAAACCTGTTCAACCGGCCTTACGACGGCTTCCGGATGGACTATGAGCCATACGCCATCGGCGACGCCGCCTCAACCTATGGGCCAGCGTACATTCTGAACGCACCCGATCCTCGCTGTTCCCCGGAATGCTGTCTGGAAGATCGTTGCGACCACTGCAAGCAGTGTGACAACGGCAGCCATCGTCACTGATTGCGGTTTCGGGTCTGCGGAGGATCACCCGGCGCTGAGCGAGCAACTCGGGCGAATCTCAGGTTTTTAAGGGGATTCGTAGTCGCAGGCGGGTTCAACGCAACTCAGGAATAACAACCGGCAGAGATTCCTTAACGCGGGTGCATGGCGAGTCGATGTTCGAACCAGCAATTGTGATTTCGGGAGTCGGACTGATCGGGGGCTCGATTGCCGCCGCGGTACGACGCCGATCCCCGGGCACCCGAATCACGGGCGTCGGGCGCAGTCAGCAGCGATTGGCTGCGGCCCGGCAACAGGGTTTGCTGGATGAGATCACTGACAGTGCACGACCGGGGCAAATTCCTGCCGGTAGCCTGGGAGTGGTTTGCCTGCCTGTAGAGCAGATCGCGGAGTCTGCCCGCGAGCTGCTGGACGCGGGCTGCACCGCTGTCACGGACGCGGGCAGCGTGAAAGCCACGATCTGCGCGGCTCTTGCCACCGAGCCGCGATTTGTCGGTGCACACCCAATCGCAGGCAGCGAACACAGTGGCTTTGAGCATGCGATTGACGCCCTGTTCGAAGGACGCATCTGCGTGCTTTGCCCGGAAGCGGCTCCACACGCGACCGTACAACGTGTCGCCAGCTTCTGGGCAGGGCTGGGCATGAGAATTCGCCACCTGACGGCGATCGACCATGACAGAATTCTTGCCTTAACAAGTCACTTGCCGCATGTGCTGGCTTCTGTCGCCGCTGGCAGCGTGACCGAGTCTCAGCTGGAGTTTGCCGGCACTGGGTTTCGTGACACCACGCGTATTGCAGCCGGAGCCTCCCACATCTGGACATCGATCCTGCTGGAGAATCGCGAGGCCTGCCTTGAAGCCCTGGAAGTCGCGGGACGACGATTGGACGCGTTCCGCGAGGCGATCACTGACCGGGACGCAGATCGGCTGGCAA
>JALQWE010000065.1:4554-12377 GCA_023258825.1 Planctomycetaceae bacterium
GTCCGGGTCCGTGCCGTCACCAATATCGATGGTGAGCGTACCACCTTCAGTGGTCGTCACATCGAGGCCGACGCCGAGAACCAGAGACTTCGCCGGAGATCGGCTGGCAACACTCTGGGAGGCGGGCGCGGTCAACCGCAGACTGCTGGAAGTGAGAACGGACCGGGAGACCTGAAAGGCCACTGTGTCGAGGCAATCGGGCAACAGAAATTCTAAGACGTCGGGAATAATGCATGGCCTGACGGTTGACGACAGCGAACAGCGCAAATGAAGATAAGGGCCGGACACGGTAACGACACTTAACGTCGCCGCTGTGAACCATCCTGACCTGGACATCGAGTATTCTGAACCTGAGACCATGAATTCACCCCGTGGAGACGGTGTGCCCTGATTCCCGTGGAAAATCAAGCCCGGGCGGGAAGGAAGACCAGAGGAGAGTATGCCGGAATCAGACAGACCGCTCCGCACAATCACTCCCTCCGACACGGAACGGCTCGTGCCCTGGGAGATCCTGCTGGACCGTATCGCGGAAAGTCGCGCAGACGCGTGGATCAGCACTCGGAGGTTTCTGCATCAGAATCCCGAACTGAGCGCGAAGGAATTCCAGACCACACGTTTCATTATGGAACGCCTGCAGACACTGGGACTCAACCCGACCTCGACCAGTCGCGAGGTTGGGTGTATGGCGGACCTGACGCTTGGCCGCCCCAGTGCGGACTCCCCGCTGATTGCCATTCGTGCAGACATTGATGCCCTGCCGCTGCAGGATCGGAAACAGGTCGACTACGCTTCATCAATTCCCGGCATCACCCACGCCTGCGGACACGATGTGCACACGACAATTGCGCTGGCGGTCGCCGAAACCATGGTGGGCCTGACAGAGACGCTCTCCGATTCGGACCCTCCTTCCGTCCGACTGCGGTTCCTCTTTCAACCCGCCGAGGAGATTGCCGAAGGGGCTGGATGGATGGTGGAAGCCGGTGCGTTGCAGGGAGTCAGCTGCATTCTTGGCCTCCATGTGGATCCCACGGCGACTGTCGGCCGCATCGGCATTCGCTACGGTGTACTCACAGCCCATGTCGATGAAGTGTCGCTGACGGTGAAAGGCAAGGGCGGGCACGCCGCAAGACCGCAACACACGTCGGACCCGTTGCTGACCGCCGCAACACTTGTCACCACGCTGTACCAGCAGGTCTCACGTCAGGCCGATGCGCTGCACCCCACGGTGTTCACCATTGGCTCCATTCACGGCGGCACCGTCTCCAACGTAATTCCTGATGAGGTGCAGTTGGAGGGCACGCTGCGCACGACGGATGCAGAGGTACGAGCACGCGTGATGCACTCCATTCGTCGACTCTGCCGCGGTCTTGAAGAAGCCACAGGCAACCGCATTGACGTCGAATTCCGCTGTCCGCTGGGCGCTGTTCTGAATGACACCACCGCCACATCCGCCTGTGAACAGGCCGCAATCCAGGTCCTTGGCAGCTCCAGCGTCACGCGAATTGAAAAGCCCAGCATGGGGGGCGAAGACTTCGCCGTATACCTCGATCACGTTCCCGGCTCACAGTTTCGACTGGGATGCGCGGCCGAACCGGGAGAATGGCCGCTGCTGCATTCCCCATTCTTCGACGTCGACGAACGCTGCGTCGCGATTGGCGCTCGCGTGATGACCCGAGCCGCTCTGCTGCTGGCATTAATGCCCGCGACACCGTAACTCACGAAACGCAACAAAAACACGGATGCAAAGCACTGATTCCCGACTTTCGGAGCCAGTTTTCTGGCGGACGTCGTTCACGGCCCAATTGAGCGCCCTCGAGTGACGCCACGGGCGTCCGGCCACCGAACCAGGCAACCTACGCGGCCTGCGCACTCTGGCCGGCCACGTGAATTAACCACAGCGTAATTCGGCAGGGTTCTGCCTATCCGTCGGGCTCCCAGTGGATCCCCCTCTGAACGGCCAGAGGCTGCCGTGTCCCTGGTCCATCCAGCTTACATCATCAAAAAACCGGCAAAAACAGGCTGATTCCTCAGGGGACCACCACGCTCGCATCTGCCCCAAAAGCACGCTCAAACCACCTGCAGGAATTGCCGTTCTACCGCAATCACAGACACGTCAAAACCACAGAATGTACCAAATCGTCGGCCTTCACCTTGACCGGGTGGGACAGGTTTGAGACAAAACGGGGACGTGTGACCTGACTCAAAGGTTCAGCAGCGTGACAATTCCGCCCCATGGAACCGGGGCATCAGACTGGCGAAGGAGTGCCCTCAACGTGAAAAAATTTGCACTTGCTCTTACGGCTGCCCTGGCGGTCGCGATTCAGACCCCTGCAGGGGCTCAGGAACCAGCAGCCAAGCCTGCTGCCAAGCCAGCCGCAGCCACGCGTGAACGCACCCCCAGCCGTGTTGGCCTGATCGACATGGCCAAGGTCTTCGAAGGATACTCCAAGTTCAAGGTTCTGCGCGAAGAACTGGCCGCAGAAATTGAACGCAGCGATGCGGAAGCCCGCGTCATGGTCGAAAAAATGCAGGCCATGCAGAAGGAAATTCAGGAAAGCGGCCTGCAGGCTGGCAGTGCTGAATACGAAGCCAAAGAAAAGCAGATCCTCGACGCGAAGGGCGAGTTCGAAGCCTTCCGCGCAGCCACTCAGCGCAAGCTGGCACGCCGCGAATCTGAGATGTTCAAGGAAATCTATGCCGACACCACGGCCATGATTCGGAAGTACGCCGAATGGGCTGAGTACACTGTTGTCATTCGCTTTGACAGCAAGGACATTGAAGACGACACCCCACCGGCCGAAGCTGTTCAGCGCATGAACAAGCAGGTAGTGTACTACCAGCCCGACAACGACATCACCACTGTGGTTCTCGAATCGCTGAACAAGCAGTATGAAGGTTCTGCCGGGAAGACGCCGGTACGAGCGACCGGTGCAACCGCTGCTCCGCGAAACTGAGAACCTGCTGACGCATTGCCGAGGCCGCAATGCCCTGATGGCAGACAAGTCTCTCACAGCAGCGGGGCCGCATGTTCCCGCTGCTGGTTTTTTTGGTGTCGTTCCAACGCTGACGTGGAACATCTTTCGGGGTCGCTATTTCCGGGGGGCATTGAGAATGCTGACGGGCATATCTTCAGACGTCAATCAGCGTACGCTGGCACGTCCTGCGGTGATTGCAGGCCCGGGGCTTTTTCACGGCGTCGACTGTCGCCTGCGAATGCTGCCCGCCGCTGAAAACACCGGTATCGTGTTCCGCCGAGTGGACCTGGCGGCACGCCCGGAGATTCCTGCGGATGTTCGATACGTCATCCCCGGATCGCGACGAACGATCTTGTCGGCGAACGGTGCGACAGTGGAGACGACCGAGCACCTGATGTCGGCACTGGCCGGTCTGCAGGTCGACAACTGTGTCGTGGAAATCAGTGCCAGGGAACTGCCGGCGGTCGACGGATCCAGTTTGCCATTCTGCGAGGCAATTCTCGAAGCCGGACTCAATCAGCAGACAGCCCTGCGGCGCACAACAAGTATCGCAGAACTGCAGCGAATCAGTGATCCAGCCAACGGGCAATGGATCGAGTGCATCCCCAGCAGCTCTGAAGATCTGGTCATCGATTATCTGCTGGACTACGGTGCGGAATCGCCTCTGCCATCACAATCGTGGGCAGTTCAGGTGACACCGGAACTTTACATGTCGGAGATTGCGGGATCCCGCACCTTCGTGATGGCGGCCGAAGTCGAAGCATTGCAGGCAGCGGGATATGGCCGGCATCTGACTGGCAGGGATCTGGTTGTCTTTGAAAAGGACGGTTCGGTCATTGACAATCGGCTGCGCTGGCCCAATGAGCCGGTTCGGCATAAGATCCTTGACTGCATAGGTGACCTCGCCCTGAGCGGCCTGAATTTATCAGGCCGGATTGTGGCACGCCGAAGCGGACACAAATTGAATCATGTTATGGCGGAATTCCTGTCGACGATAGAAAACAACAGAACAGCCATGGGGCGAGCTGCCTAGTGCATCTGCATTCAGCATTCCTCGGCATGGAACGTTCCTGCTGTGGAATACCGTTCACAGTCAACCTTGACCACGATCAGATGTTCATCAGCTTCAATCAGTACAACGCAGGATGCGTTTTCGGGTGAAATCAGGGTTCAATCAGGCACACCGAACAGATCAGGATGATCGATATGCAATCAGGGATCTCTCCACTGTCACAGGTTGACCCGCGAGCAAAAATCGGGAAGGGGGTACAGATTGGCCCCTTCTGTCTCGTTGGTCCTGATGTGGAGATCGGTGACGAGACGGTCCTGACCAGTCATGTTGTACTGACCGGCAAGACACGGATCGGAATGAAGAACCGCTTTTCCCCGAACTGCGTCATTGGCGGCGATCCACAGGACGTCAGCTGGCAGGATTCGGAGACTGAGATCCGAATTGGTGACAACAACATTTTCCGGGAAGGCGTGACCGTGAATCGCGGCGCCGAGAAGGAAGACGGAGTCACTCGGATCGGCAATCACAACATGTTCATGGCGAACAGCCATGTGGCCCACAACTGCAACATCGCCAACAACGTGATCCTTGTGAATGGTGTGCTGCTGGGTGGACATGTGCATGTGCATGACAGTGCGATTGTTTCCGGAAATTCGGTGGTGCACCACTTCTCCACTCTGGGCAGGCTGAGCTTTGTCAGCGGTGGCTGCCGCGTTCCCCACGATATTCCTCCCTTCATGCTGGCGGCTGGCAGTGACAATCCCGAGCTGAAGACCATCAATATTGTGGGCATGAAGCGAGCGGGAATCTCGGCGACCTCCATTGATCTCGTCAAGGAAGCCTTCCGCCTGCTGTATCGACGCAATCGATCGCTGGAAGACGTTCGGCAGTACTTCGCCAGCACTCTGGGCGACATCATTCCGCTTGAGCTGAGTACGCTGTTGAATTTCGTTGAAAACCAGAAGGCTGGCAGGCTGGGACGTGCTCGTGAGGCCATTCGCAACAAGCCAACGGAAGTGAAACCTCAGGCAACAGAGGAACGGAAAGCCGCATGAACTCGGTAAGAATTGCTGTGGTTGGAGTGGGCGCTCTTGGTCAGCATCATGCCCGGATTCTCTCGACGATGCCCGGCGTGGTTCTGACCGGTGTCGTGGACTCAAGGGAAACTCAGGGACGGGAAATCGCAGCCCGTTTCGGCACTCAGTGGCACGCGACGTCCGATTCGCTGATCGACCACGTGGATGGGGTTGTGGTTGCAGTACCGACTGTTGCCCACGACGCCGTGGCTCGCCCGTTTCTGGAACGCGGCAAGGCAGTCCTGATTGAGAAGCCGCTGGCACACGACTACGAGACGGCCCTGAGGATGCATCGGCTGGCTCAGTTTCGACGCGCGCTGCTGCAGGTGGGTCACGTCGAGCGATTCAACCCGGCCTTCGAGCTCCTGCGGGAAAAAATTGGCAAGCCGCTTTATGTGCGTTGCCAGCGCGTCAGTCCGTATACGTTTCGTTCCACGGACATCGGTGTGATCCATGACCTGATGATCCACGATATCGATCTGGCGTTGTCGCTGACTGGTTCGACTGTGGAAACCGTGGATGCATTCGGCGCCGTCACCTTCGGTCCTCACGAAGACCTCGCGATGGCTCGTCTGCGCATGGCGAACGGCACTGTGGTCGATCTGACCGCCAGTCGCATGAATCCGTCCGCAGAGCGAACGATCCAGGTCTGGAGCGACACCGGGTTTGTTTCAGCGGACCTGCAGACACGAAAGGTCACCAGCTGGGCCCCGTGTGCAGCGATGGCCGCCAATCCCGGCATGATTCGGGATATTGTGGCAGCCACGCCCAATCCGCTGACGCTGAAGGACGAAGTGTTCTCCAAGTGGATCACGAACGAGCAGTTGCAGGCTTCGTCGGCTGACGCACTGACTGCTGAGCTGCAGGACTTTGTGTCGAGTATTCGTGAGCAGCGGCGTCCCCGGGTCTCCGGAGAGGATGCTGTCGCTGCGATGGAAGTCGCTGATCGTGTGCTGGCGGGCATGACCAGCTGGTCCTGGCAGACGGGAAGCCTGCAGGGCGACCGACGGTTTGTGGCCTGAGTGCTGCCATGCGGCCGAACGGTCGCTCGGAAGTGCGTTGGAGAGTGCAAGTTTGCCGGCAATCCGCCATGAAACTGATTTCCCTGGATTGTGACCGATTTCCGGGGGAAAAACTCCACGAAATTCAGTAATGTGCCGCACAGGGCACGCCGTGTGGTAAGCGTGCGTCAACACAGACCTCAGTGACGCAGCTGACGGGCGGAGCATGGCTGAAAGACAACTACCAGAGAATCCGCTGGAATTGGTCCAGTTTGGTGGGCTGGAGCTGATTGCTCGTCAGCTGGTTGAAGGGGTGATGATGGGCCGCCATCGCAGTCCCTTCAAAGGTTCCAGCGTCGAATTTGTAGAGCATCGCGAATACTACCCCGGCGACGAAATTCGGCATATTGACTGGCGTGCGTTCGGCAAGACCGGACGGTACTACGTCAAAGAGTTTGAAGACGAGACGAACCTGCGGGCGCACGTGCTGGTTGATGCCAGCGGCAGCATGGGCTATGCCGGGCGACACATCAGCAAGTTTCGTTACGCCCGCATGATCGCTGCATCGCTGGCGTGGCTGCTGCTGTCTCAGCGAGACGCTGTTGGTCTGACGACCTTCGATACGCGAACGCGTCAGACGATCAAAGCCTCCAGCAACCGGGACAACTTCCGAAGAATGGTGGAAGTGCTGGAGGGAACGGTTCCCGGGCAGGAAACATCGCTGTCGTCTGTCCTCGAATCCCTGTTGCCGGGGATTCCGCGACGAAGTCTGATCATACTGATCAGTGACTGTTTCGACACCCCACAATCGCTTCTGCGTGTTCTGCAGCGTTGTCGGCATGCTCGACACGAAGTGGCCATTCTGCGAATTGCTGCCCCGGAAGAGGAAGAGTTTCCTTTTGACCGCCCGACTCAGTTTTGCAGTCTTGAGCGAGTGGGGGAGCAGCTGCTGGTGGACCCTGTTCGGCTACGTCAGGAATACCTGCAGCAGTATCAGCAATTCAGTGAGACTCTGCAGAAGGAATGCGGTGCGATGGGCATCAGCTACCGGCGAATTCTGACCAGTGAGCCGCTGCAGACATCTCTGGGGCACTGGCTGGCGGAGCGTCTGGAACAGCGGGCCGGCGGCTGAACCATCGCCTGGGGCAGTCGCTCCCGTCAGGTTGCCTGTCGGCGCCAGCGAGTGTGCCAGGCGAGGGAAGTGGCCGCAGAGTCTTGTGGACGGTAGCAATCACGATTGATGACTTAGCCATTCAGAGTGGAGCGGGGAAATGTGGCGACAGGCCCTGGGAACAATGCTGGTGCTCTGGTCACTGGGTTCGGTGATGGCGGGTGGAGAGGACCAGCGCCCCAATATTCTGTGGATCAGCTGCGAAGACATCAGCCCGCACCTGGGATGTTACGGAGACCGACACGCGCGGACTCCGAACCTCGATCAGCTGGCTCGTGAAGGGATCCTGTTCACGCACGCGTTTTCCTGCCATGGCGTCTGTGCTCCCAGCCGTACCGGAATTATTACAGGCATGTCACCGATCACACTTGGAGCAAACCATATGCGATCGAAGGTGCGCCTGCCGGCGCACGTGCGCCTGTTTCCATCACTGTTGCGGGACGCGGGTTACTACTGCACCAACAACAGCAAGACAGACTACAACCTGGAGTGGAAAGAGCAGGACGTCTGGGACGAGAACTCGAACAAGGCCCACTGGAAGCATCGGAAACGCGCGAATCAACCGTTCTTCGCGGTCTTCAATCTCAC
>JALQWE010000661.1 GCA_023258825.1 Planctomycetaceae bacterium
TAACATGAATCTCAGATCACTGGTTTGGAGAGAACTTCGGGAGCGACCGTGGTCAGTCGTGTCCAGCAGTATTGCAATCCTGCTAGGCGTAGCTGCGCTGGTGGCGATTCGACATGTCACCGTTCATTCTGAGCAAGAGGTTTCACGACAACTGTCGAGTCTTGGTGCCAATGTTTTAATCCTCCCCAAAGACGCATCGCTGCAGAACTACTATGCAGCGGATCGAAATGGTGCCACGCTGCCGGAGGAACATGTCACAGAGGTGTTGATGGCTGGATTGGCGGGCGTCGAAAAAGTCACGCCGAAGCTGAGTATGCCCGCTAATCTGGGCGGTCTCGACGTCACTCTGACAGGCATCCTGCCGCAGAGTGAATTCACGGCTCAACAGGCGTGGCAAACGGCCGCTTTGTTTACTCCGAAGAAGCACGACGGATGTAAGAAAGCCAGTCACGAGCCTTCGGAAGCGGACAAGACGCCGGAATCTTTGAACACGACTCGTTCAATAGAGTCTTTGGGAAAAGATCAGATCGTTCTCGGTGCCGAAGTCGCGGATAAATCTGCCTTCTCTGAAGGCGATACGGTTGAGCTGCTGGGTGGGAAATTCACTGTTCTGGGAACTCTCACTCGCACGGGAACCGTAGACGATTCCCGTGTCTTCGCGCACCTGCATACAGTTCAGGAACTTGCGAAGTCCGGCGAAGTCGTCAGTGCGATCGAAGTGATCGGCTGTTGTGAAGATGCTGCCGGAGATCTCGTTCCGGAACTCAGCAAACTGCTGCCGAATGCAAGAGTGGTGACTGTTTCTCAAGTCGTGCAGACTCAGGTTGGTGTCAATCGTTTGATGTCCGGGACGTCGTGGTTTGTGCTGGGAGTTCTGGTGATTGTGGGTGGAGCAAGTCTTGCGAGTGCGATCGCGGCAAACGTCCGTGAACGACGTCGTGAAATCGGTACGTTGATGGCGATTGGAGCAACGCCCGGTTTCGTCAAGCGACTATTCCTGGCAAAGGCTCTGGTTCTTGGACTTGTCGCCGGCACTAGTGGCTGCGGTCTTGGACTTGTCACTGCCATCATCGCCGGTCCGCAATGGGCAGGTGTGACTGTCGTGCCATTGCCTGGCGTGGCCGTGATGTCTGTCGGTGCAGCAACGGCACTGGCAGTTCTGGCTGCATATTGGCCAGCTCGGCAGGCAGCAAATCTCGACCCTTGCCTTTGCTTTAAGGAGGTGTAGTTCATGATTCAACTCGAAAATGTAAGACGGACGTATAGTCGATACGGACAGACTGTCACTGCTCTGGAATGTGATGCTCTGGTGATTGCCCGTGGAGAATATGTTGCCGTCGTTGGGCCCAGTGGAAGTGGCAAGTCGACTTTGCTTTCGCTGCTTGGAGGCATGCTGACACCGACATCGGGACGGATTCTTTTGGATGACCAGTCGATTTATGATCAGACGATCGACGTGCGTGCGGCAATCAGGCGAGAAAGAATGGGATTTGTGTTTCAGACGTTTAATCTGATTCCGTACCTGACAGCCTTGGAAAACGTTCAGGTTCCTTTGGGGTTGAACGGAGTGTCGCCGTCTGACCAATGGCGACTGGCGTCTGAGGTGTTACGCCGATTCGGACTTGGCGACAGGCTTAATCACAAGCCGTCGGAACTGAGCGTGGGCCAGCAACAGCGAGTGGCATTGGCTCGAACGCTGGTGAACGACCCCCAGATTATTCTGGCTGACGAACCAACGGGTAATCTCGATCCGGCCAGCCGGGAAGTGGTTCTCAATGCATTCGATGACTGCTATGCTGAGGGACGCACAATCATCACTGTGACACATGATCTAACCGCTGCGGCTCGGGCGAAACGACGGCTCGTTCTGAGTGACGGTCGAATCAGCGACGGATCGAAATCATATACGAAAGCCGCATGATACAGATAACTCATCCGTGATTCTGAGGTGCTAACGAGTAATGTTTGTGGGAACACGTGCTGGTGTGTTGCCAGCACGTGTCTTCCTTTTTGAGACCTTTGAAAGAGTACGTCATGAAATTTCGTAAGTCCATACAACGATCCGTAGCTGTGTTTTGCATTCCGACCATCGGCCTCTTGCTTTCACAATCAATTGGCTGCAGCGAATCTGGCCCGACTCCTTCCGGCAATACAATCACGGAACTCCCGCCGGAAACCGATGGCCATGAAGGACACGCTCATCCGAGTGAAGGCCCTCACCACGGTGATCTTGTCGAATTGGGTAATGAAGAATTTCATGCTGAAGTTGTGCATGGCGATGCAGGCAGCGTCACAGTCTACATTCTTGACAGTTCTGCAAAAACCGCTGTCCCGATTGACGCCACAGAGTTGGCAATCAATATCTCGCATGATGGGAACGCTGAACAGTTCAAACTACCAGCAGAACGCGAAGCGACCGATCCTGAAGGTAAGTCGTCCCGTTTTTCGATCAAGGATGAAGAACTCGCCAAAGACCTTGATGACCACGATGCTTCGGCGAAACTCGTTGTCATGATCGACGGCAAGTCATTTTCCGGCAGGATTGAACACAAACATGAGGGGGAGCACAGCCACGACGATCACAA
>JALQWE010000662.1 GCA_023258825.1 Planctomycetaceae bacterium
GGCTTCGCCAGCAACGGCCCCAAAAACTGGGGCTCCGCGTTTCTGCCCGCCAGCACTCAGGGCACAATGATCTTCCCCCAGCGCGAATCGCCCGTGGATGATCTGTATGCAAAAGCCGACTATGTGACCCCCGCGGGCGAAATTGAGGGCCAGGAATTACTCCGGCAGCTCAACCGGCAATACAACGCCCGACGCCCCGGTGATTCACGACTGGAATCCCGCATTCGCTCCTACGAACTTGCCGCACGCATGCAGCTCAGTGCCCCGGAAGCCTTCGATCTCTCCACCGAAACAGAAGCCACTCTGAAGATGTATGGTCTGGCACCGACCGGCACATCATGGCCCGCAGAAATCAATGCCCCCGAAGAAGCCGATTACTTCGGCAGAAAATGTCTGATCGCCAGACGATTGCTGGAACGCGGTGTCCGCTTCGTTCAGATCTGGAGCGGCAATGATAATGGCTTCCCGCGCAGGAACTGGGACAGCCACGAAGACATCGAACGCGACCACGGTCCACTCGCTACCGGCATGGCCATCGGGACCGCAGCCCTCATTCGTGACTTGCAGCAACGCGGACTGCTCGAGGACACCATCATCCTCTGGACCACCGAATTCGGACGTATGCCATCAACCCAGGGAAGTCGTGGTCGGGACCACAATCCTTACGTCTTCACCAACTGGCTGTGTGGTGCCGGAATTCGCGGCGGCATCAGCCACGGTGCGTCCGATGAATGGGGCTACAAACCTCTCGATCGCGATCAACCCACTCAGGTCTATGATGTGCATGCCACCATCCTGCACCTGCTGGGCATCGATCACACACGACTTACTGTCCGTACCGACGGTGTCGATCGTCGCCTGACCGATGTGCATGGCCACGTGATCCACGAGATCCTCAGCTGATTCCGTGCCAGCCGGGTTCGCTCTGAGGCAGCATCATCACTTTCCACACACCTGTCCGGCCGCTTGCGGCCCCCGCTTTACGCTGCTCTCGCTCCCAGGTACCATCACGCCACAAGTGTCGATTTTCCTTCCCGGCAACCCTCCCCAGAAAAGGATTCCCGCCAATGCTCACCGTCCACAACTCCTGCCGGATCTTTTCCGGTCTGCTGGCCCTCCTGTGCGCCGCACTTCCAGCCATGGCCGCAGAAGAATACGTCTACGACGCAGTCCACTCCTCGGTCAGCTTCAAAGCCCGACACCTCGACATCAGATGGATCCATGGCCGCTTCAATGAGGTCGATGGAAAGTTTTCCATCAATCGCGAAGACGCCTCAAAGTCCTCGTTCCAGCTGACGATCAAGGCCGACAGCGTGGATACGGCAAATCCAGCCCGTGATGAACATCTGCGACAGCCGGATTACTTCGACACCAAACAGTTCCCGACGATCGAATTCCAAAGCACAAAGGTCAAAGCGATCGAAGGTGGCTTTGAAGTCACCGGCAACTTCACGATGCATGGCACCACAAAGGAAATCACCTTCAAACTGATGGGCGGTAAGCAAATCGAATCCCGCGGGGTTCGCCGTGTTGGTTTTTCCACTGAATTAAGACTGAAGCGCAGCGACTTCGGCTTTGACAAGAATGCCATCGGTCCGATCGGTGACGAAGCCATCGTCATCATCGACTGCGAAGGAATGAGCAAGTAAGTCATGCCGGATGGATTCGTCTTCACGCAGGCATTTTTCGCCTCCATGGGCGTCAGCGTGCTCGTTCTGCTGACGCCCTTTGTGTTTCTTCGCCTGACGTGCAGCACGCCGTCCCTCCACAATTATTCCACCGCTGTTTCTGTCCCTGGCAGCATCGCCGCCGGAATCATCGCTGGGTACCATGTCCTGCAGTTCCCCTGGACATGGCCACCCGCAAACGCCATCGAACGCTTTCTGCAACTGTTCGTTCCCGGCACGCTGATCCTGCATCTGGCCGCGGGGCTGTGGCCACACTCCGCTGGAGCCGGACGATGGCTGCGTCTGCTTCCCTCGCTCGCCTGCCCCCTGCTCATTCTGTATGGCTCCGTCCATCTCCGAGCCTCGCTTTCCATCGCAGAGTACTCCCTGCCCGGCACCATGGCCGCACCGCTGATCATCAGCACCTGCACCATCACCCTGCTGGCTGCTGTCTTCGCCACGCAGTCGCTGACGCGTCGCACCTCGCCCTTCATCACCGGACTCCTGATCACACTGACGCTGCCCGCAGCCGGGATTTCCATCATGCTCGCGGGCTACATCAAAGGCGGCTCAGCAGCCCTGCCACTTGCCGGCAGTCTGCTCGCCACCGTTCTCGGACTGCGACTCCTGCCTCATGAACCGCGTCGGCACGCACTTCCGGAGTTCGGACTGCTGCTGCTGTTCGGCCTGTTGATGATTGGTCATTTCTTCGGGCGCATTTCACTTCTTCAGGCGGTCGCCCTGCTGACCTCCCCTCTGCTGGCCGCGGCCATTCCTCTGCCGCAGAAAGTTCGCTCCCGCCCCCCACGCGAGCTCCGCTTACGCCTGCTGCTGATGGCAGTGCTGCTGGCCGCACAACTCGCCCTCGCCACCTGGGAATTTGTCGTGCGCATGAAACCACTACTCGCCTGAGGTAC
>JALQWE010000663.1 GCA_023258825.1 Planctomycetaceae bacterium
GGTGATCTCGGGCATCACGCCAAACCAGGCCTGAAAGGCCGGGCGCGCCTGATTCATCAGCATGCCTAGGCCATTCACCGTGACGTGGCCACGCGCCCGCGCCTGCTTCAACAACGTCAGCATCGGCAACTTGCTGGACGGATTGGCATTCGGCGGGAAATAGCCAAACACCTCATCCATATACAGCAACGCACGAAGACTGGACGTTCCCGTCTGTGAACGCATCCATGCCACCAC
The DNA here is from genome assembly GCA_023258825.1 of Planctomycetaceae bacterium. Taxonomy (GTDB): domain Bacteria; phylum Planctomycetota; class Planctomycetia; order Planctomycetales; family Planctomycetaceae; genus SXXK01. The sequence goes on from JALQWE010000663.1 coordinate 238, forward strand.
CTCGTTCAGCAGGATGGTGACAAAGAACATCCGCTCCGCGTCGGACAAATGAGCGATTGAAAGAATCGCAATCCGTGGCTTTCCGGACGGTGTGTACAGCAGCGACTGAATGTCCAGAGGTTCGCCCTGAAGCCACGCGGAGAATCCTGGCGATGCGAGCACGTTGTTCAGCGTCATCGCCAGGCGAAATCGCTCGGCCTGCGGGAAGAACGATTCCAGATCCAGAAAGCCCACGGTGGAAAATGGCGGTGTCTGAATCATCCGGATCAGGCTGCCCATGTCCACGGACTGCTGATTTCGCCACGCATGTTCCAGCAGGGAACACAACAGAATATGCTCCCGACTGGTGATGGGATCCGCGTCGATCCGCAGCAGACCCAGCAGACCGGCGGCGGCTGAGGTCAGTCGATCCCGCAGCAGTTCCGGATCCTGCAGAATGTGGGCGGCCGGCGCTGCGAAGGACTTCAGCACCGTCAGCGGACGCCCCGCTGTGCTGGCCGGGGTGTAGATGGTCAGCTCCGCTGCCTCACGCAGCCGTTGAATGCGTGCTCCGGACTGACCCCAGGTCGCCAGGCCTTCCCGCCACTGCTCCGCCGTCCGCTGCGCAAATTCCGCGGTGTCCAGCCCCTGCCGCGAAGCTTCCGCGGCATCCACCCACGGCTGAAAATCTTCGGCGTTGAGCGCAGGGAACGTCAGCAGCAGATTTCCCAGATCACCCTTCGGATCCAGGCAGATTGCGGGGATACCGTCGATAGCGGCTTCTTCCAGCAGAGCCAGGCACAAACCGGTTTTTCCGCTGCCGGTCATGCCCAGGCAGACGGCGTGAGTCGTCAGGTCGCGACTGTCGTAGAGCATGGGTTGGCCGGTCTGAGGCGTACCGGATGCGGGATCACAAAGTCCACCGAGGTAAAACTGACCCAGCTTTTCAAAATCCATTTCGTGAACCTCCGACGCGCAGAGACTGTACTTGTAATGACTGTATCTGTGGATTGTGGGGGTGCACCATCGGTGAAGAGGCGTTTCGGGTCAAATGCCGAGGCTCAAAAATAAAGAGACCAGACCTCTTATTGTGTTCCATTTGTTTGTGTTCTGCCCGGAAATCGAACCGGCACCGGGGGTCCTCCTTGACTTTCCCCTTTCGACCTGACACCATACGCGATTCGATCTGAAGGTAACGGTCTCAGCTTAGGATCAAAAGGTCCTTTTTTGCGTGTGTCCTGTCAGGATTCCGCATGAAAAGTCGCCTAATGGGCTGTTAAAGTTGCCGTTTTTTGGACATTCCGCCATTTCTCGGGGCCTCAGGGCGTGTGAGAATCTGGCATATCAGCGTTGGCAAGCATTGTTGGCGCAGTTGTAGACGGAAAGTCTTCAAAACAACCGATCGGACGTTGGGTGCCCGGCTCACTGGCTCAAACGGTTTTCAAAAGCGGGAAAAGTTCACTCTGCGGGTGTTTCTGCTGAAGAAAAGCAGTTTGGTAAGTTTGGTGGTTGGGGTGTTGTGTGCAGCGGAAGTGATCGCTGGTATTGCGGGCTGAGAAATCCTGGTTTTTCAGTCGATTCAGTGCCAAATTGGGCGGCAAAGTGCTGCAGCAACTCCGATAAATTGTGATTTGATTTGTCGCAGTGGTTTTCGCGGCAGGGTGCTGTCAAAAGCGGCTCGCAGGCATAGTTCTGCGGCTCTTTCTTTCGGCTAGCCCGCGTTGACGACTCTGTTTATGCACTGCAGGCACGGTCCGGCGTTCGTCCCAGCGGTTTCGCAAAGACGCATTTCTGAAGTTTTTGTGTTTTATCTGAGTTTGGAAATTGAGTCATGCCCCAGCCCAAAAGAAGGCACTCCAAGTCACGTTCGCGTAAGCGCAACAGTCACAACGCAATTAAGCCGCGTCAGCTGGCAAAGTGCACGCAGTGCGGCACTTTGACACCGACTCACGTAATCTGCCCGACTTGTGGCTATTACCAGGGTCGCACGCTGGTTGAGGAAACAGAGGAATAACCTCGATGCGGATCGCATTGGACGCGATGGGCGGTGACTTTGCTCCCGGCCCGAATATTCTGGGTGCTCTGGAAGCTGTCGAACGATTCCCGGGTCTCGAAGTGCTGTTGGTTGGTGATCGACCACTGCTCGAACAGGAGATCGCGAAGGTTGGACAGCTCCCGGACTCCATTCGGATTGTCGAATCCGAAGGCTTTGTCGGGATGGAAGAAAAGCCCACCACGGCACTGCGAGAAAAACCCAATTGCTCCATTGTCCGCTGCTGGCAACTCATGGCAGCCAAGCAGGCTGATGCAGTCGTCAGTGCCGGTCATACCGGTGCTGTCGTCGCAGCCGGTCTGCGCACTCGGTT
>JALQWE010000664.1 GCA_023258825.1 Planctomycetaceae bacterium
ATAGGATAACAATAAGTCCTTTCAATAAACGTAGCTATGATCAGCGTCAGTGGCTCGCAGCACGACCGCAAGATCGTGCTGCAATGTCTGTCAGTGCCCTAAATCTGGTTGTAACGTCTCGAATGAGCACCGAAGAAGTGCGAGTTGCACTTGGCCCTCCGGATGATATACGTTCGGTGTTCGCTGGGAAAGGAACGCTCGATCAGGGATTTACCGTGTGGGTCTATTATATCGGATCGTGGCCGCTGAGAGCGTATGACGACTCATATTTGTTTATTCGAATTGACAAGGGTGGACTAGTTGTTGGGGGAGAGATTGGTGGATCTTAATGCGACAGTGTTGTTTTGAAAGCAGGGAACGTTAACGCCGTAGCTGTCCATTCTGCGCAGCATGGCGGGTCCAGTTGGTTTCTGGAAGTGCACGATTCCGAGTTTGAATCCGGGCCTGTGGCAGCTGTGGTCACCTGGCTGGTGATTTGTTCATTGGCACGAGCAGTTCCAGCGGCGAGGCGATCTTTGCGGGTAGGCTCAAATGAGGAAGCTTCAGCTTCTTCACCAGTCGGCGAAAGCAACTGATGCCGGTTTTCTGCCAGCGTTCAAGTTCCTGCAGGACCGTCGTCAGAGTCAGTGTCGGTACATAACCGCGCAGCGAATCCCGTACGCTTGTAATCACCGTACGACGCCGGGCACCGCGTTCTGTTTTGTTCGTGCGGCCGGTCACGCGATCCTGAGCAGGAGCGCGAAGTTGTCGTTCGCTGATGTTGTTTGTGCCGTCCGCTTCCGGATAGATCACAAATGTAAACAGTTCGTCGTCGGAAATCAGACGTACGATTTCATGAGTCATATTCAGGAAGTCTTTCTCAGCTTCGTCAACCGGGTTCGTTGCGTCAACAAAGCGAGCTCCTGTGCAATCGCACACAGCGTCGACAAGCTGTTCCACGCGAGCACGACGACCGGCTTCGCTCAAACGCTTGTCGGCGGCGATCGCCTTGCCCTTGCGATAAATCTCCAGCAGAGATTCAACAAACGTGTCGTACTGTTTGCGCTCGGGCTTCAGCAGAGTCAGACGAATCGCCTTGCGAAGCAGATGGGCCCAGCACTTCTGAGCCTTTGAAAATCCCTGATACACGGCCGCATCGTCGGTCACGAGGATGCCCTGAAATTCGTCCTTCTTCAACAACACCGCCAGTGTGTCGCCGTCTTTGCGACAGCCGAAGACCGTGATGCGGGAATGTTTCGACAGAAAGGCCCACACCGAATTGATGCTCCAGCTTGTCTCATCGGCATACACAACAGCCGAGACCGCAAGCAGCTGGCACAGCGCGTCGAACTCCGGCAGCCATTCCTTTGCAAGGCGATTCAGAATGCTGTCGGCCTGAGACTTTCGCAGCGTCAGATTCCAGTAGAATGCAAATTCGCCAATGACTGTATCGAGCGGCAATCCTGCAATCATGTGCTGCCAGGCCAGCGCGGTGATGATCTCCCTGCCAAACTCACCCCGCCCGGGCACGCCGGGGACCAGCGGAACGCATCCATCAGGGCCCGCATAAATGTGATACGCAACAAGAACCGCCTGACCATTGATGATGCGCCACGCGACGCGGGAATATCGAAAGGCACATTCTTTAAGTGAGTACCCGGCCGGGAAGATGTTCTCTTCCAGAGTCGCCATCGCCAGTTTCTCTGCGGTGCTGATTCGGCCGCGTCGTTTCGATTTCTGCTTCTTCGCTTTCGGCTTCCCACTCTGCTGAATACCTTCGCGACGCTTCTCTTCAGCCTTCACGGAATACGCATCATCCAATCGCTGCGTCGGATTCTTCTTTCGCAGCTCTTTCAGCTCCGATTCAAGCTCCTCAATCCGCTTCGCCTGCCGCGCAATCACCCTGGCCTGTTGCGCAAGCTGCTCCTGCAACTGAAGCACCAGCTTCAGCAGATCGCCGTACGACATCTTGTCTGATGGAGTCCTTTCCATCCCGGTACTCTAAAAACTCACGCTTTCCCTGTCAGCAGCAGTTCTTCAAAATGGACAGCTACCTTCGTGGCTGACACTGGGTGATCCGTCGGATGATTTCCCGGTGTTAATGACTCAAGGGCACGTGGTTGCTTCTGCAGAAATCCCTGAGGAGATACGAACGCGAATACGAAGGGATGGAAGAATCCGGGACAACCATGAACTCATGTTGTTGTCGTTCGAGGTTGCGAGTAATAGCCGCCAGACAGTAATCGTTGATATCGATGCCGGGCCATCTGTTATCTGGTCTGAGATTGTGACCGACGTACGTGATGCGTCCGGGGCAGTCGTGGTGTGTCGAGATGAGATGTGCGCGGATTTGTCGCAGTGGGATAGCGAATGGTGGTATCCAAAGCGTGTGACCTTTTCTCATTTTTATGGAGATTCTCTGAACTACACAGAGCAAGTTTCTGTTACACAGTGTTCGTTTGCAGCAGTGACTGACGACACGTTTACGCTCCAGGGTGTGGCTCTTCGTGATGGCACAATCATTTCTGGCCTCGAAGGACAGGAAATGGTGGAGTATCGGGGCGGGGAGCTCGTACGTTTTCGGAATGCGATTGA
>JALQWE010000665.1 GCA_023258825.1 Planctomycetaceae bacterium
ACCTAACGCTATCGGAAATGACGCTATCCGCAGGCGGACGGGATTTCAAGTGGAATCCACCCAAGCAGCGTAAGTCACCGACAATTCGATTCCTGCTCGGGTCTGGTGTCTGGTACCTTCCGGTTTCCTGGTTCTTCCCGACGAGTTCGTCCACAAAGAAGCTGGAGTAATCTTCGGTTGAGCGGATTGAGTGGCTGCTGGCGGAATTGGTGGTACCGGAGCCGCATTTGCGAATCCGAAGCAATTCGGATGCCATCGTTGCTCAGTCGATTCTGCTTTTCCTGTTGGTCAGACCTGCCAACGCTCAACGCTGGCGCCAGGGGCGTCATCGGCGGCCTCAATTTTTTGTTTCAAATAGTCTGGCCTGCTATCCCCTGACTGCATATTCTGCATCAACGATTCGTTGACTGAGCAAAGGGGTTAAAGGAGACGCCGAGATGTCAAACACCGCTTTGGAACAGCGGATTCAGATGCTTGAGCAGCAAAAGCAGGATGTTCTGACGCGAATTCAGTCGGCCCCAGCACCCCGCCCGCCAGCCAAAGACTGGCGGGGAAGTCTGGGAATGTTCGATGACCATCCAATGATGAGACAGATCGACTCTGCCGGAGAGCTGGTGCGTCAGAGGGACAGAGAACAGAGCGCAACATGATCATTCTCGATACAGACCACCTTTCTGTGCTCAAGTATGCCAGAAATGCTCGATTTACGAAGCTTGCACAGCGGATGGCCGATTCCCCTGACCAGGACTTTGTCACCACAGCGATTACTCTTGAAGAGCAGCTGCGGGGGTGGCTGGCAGAAATCAATCGTTATTCAGATCCCGAGAAACAACTTCCGGCCTACACAGAGTTAACCGGGCTGATTGAGTTTTTTGGCTTCTGGACGGTTGTGCCTTTCGATGCGGCAGCGGCCTCTATGTTTCGCAACTTCCGTCTGCAAAAGAACCGTGCAGGCTCGATGGACCTGAAAATTGCGTCAATCGCAGTTTCGCTGGACTGTGTCCTGCTGACAGCAAACACCCGCGATTTTGCAGGCATTCCCGGACTCCGCATCGAAAACTGGCTGGAATGATGTCAGTAATTCCGGTCGGAGCACAATCGCCGCTTGGCTTCTGCTAAGAAATTCGATGAGCAAGCGTCTTGAGATGCAGCCTTATGAAACACCCAGCAGGGGCCTATCCGAAGCCCAACACTCCTCCCACAGCTCCAGCAATTTAATAACCATGTCCTCTGCGTTCATTCCTGTGAATTCGAGTTATTCGTGGACAGACTCACCGAACGCGCCCGCCAGCGTGCTCGGGAACTGGCTTGTGACGCTGACCCGCGGCTGTACGGCGAAAGCAACATCCGCAGCCCGGACGGTGAAGGCTGCCGAGTGGTCCCGGATCTGTGCAATAAATGTGCTTTTACCGTCGGCAAGATGGATCGCCCGGACCTCGAACGCCTGATTTCAAGCGCCGCTGGATCAGCAGGGGAAGATTTTGCACCTTCCACCGTTGTCTTTGGTGCCCAATTTCCTGTGCCTCCACGGCTGCTGGGGTACCACACGTCGTGACGGGACATTATCATAGACATGACGAAAGCATCGACGGCAACTGGCGGTATAACGTCTACGGCGTTTTGAGGACAGAAAGGGTGGAGTAAATGGTCGCGTCATTAGAACGTGTGATCGAGGCTGCTCTGGAGTTGACGGAATCCGAGCGAGCTGAACTCATCACGACCCTCATTTCCACCTTTTCGCCCGCAGACGCTGCATCGCTCGACGATGAGTGGCTCGCGGAAATCAGTCGCCGATCCGCAGAGTTTGATGCGGGGATCGCCCAGACGTTGCCATGGGCCGAGGTGAAAGAGCAAGCCCGACGACGGCAGGCAACTCGTGGCTGAGGTAAATTTCCTGCCGGGAGCCAGCAGCGATTACGACGATGCGTTCAACTGGTATTTTTCCAGAAGTGAAAGTGCAGCAGAGGGGTTTGAGAAAGCCGTTGAACTAGCGATCACGGAGATTGTAAAAGCTCCGGATCGATGGCCCTTGTGCGACAACCGTCATCGCCAGCACCTGCTGAAACGCTATCCATATAGTCTGGTGTATCGACTGGCAGGCGATACCGTACTGATCGTGGCTGTTGCCCACGCTCGCCGACAGTTCGGATACTGGAGGCAGCAGGAGTAATGTGGAGGACGCGACGTTGAATACGCCTTCCCACATTAACAACCCGTCTCCCCGCCACCCTTTTTCCGTCATCTCCAACTCGGACCGGGTAGCTCTCCAGACAGAGGGACTGTCTTTGGCTGACAGCCCACACCTGTCCCGCCACAAGAAACACCCGGAGAGCGACTATGGAGACCGTTTCGCCCGAACGCAAACGGTTAGTCGATCGCACGTCTGTTCTGGCCAGGGGCCGTGCCGGGAGGGCGAAGCTCCTGCTGAGCCGCATCCCTGCCGCGAGCGCTGCACCGATCCCTGCTGCTCCGTAAAAACGCTGGCAATCGCTCATGGCGCGGACCAGCGTTCGGTGGCTCGGCAGGAGCCTCGCTCTCCCGAGTCTTCCCCCGTCTGTTCACAGG
>JALQWE010000666.1 GCA_023258825.1 Planctomycetaceae bacterium
GCTGCATTAAAGACAATGGCTCTGGCATTCACTCCAGAGCCACCTCGCATACACATGCGGCAGTTACTTGATTCCACTAACACCGTTTCACCCGTACCGTCTGGTTCGTTCATCAACGATCCCAGGTCAAATCCTGCGGTGGCAGCGCATTGCACTCGCTGGTTGACAGTCAAGCCAACCGGGACCTCCAGGCTACAGCGGACTCAGCCTCTGACTCAGCAGATTCTTGGCAAAGGAGCCCCGGTAGGTTCATCCAGAGGTCGCGCTTTGCCATAACCCCTCGTCACCGTCACAGGGCAAATTCCCCGCGGCTGCACTTCGCCGATGCAGGTCGCATTCCGCCCCTGCGGACACTCCCTTAAAGCCGTCAGGGCGGTGGCAGCAACATCCGCCTGCACCACAGCCAGGAATGTACCCTCATTGGCAAGATACAGAGGGTCGATCCCAAACAACTCACAGGCGCCGCGGACCACATCACAAACCGGCACCTCAGATTCGCGAATGTTCAGAGTCTGCTCGCACTCCATCGCCCACTCGTGAAGCACGGCTGAGACGCCCCCCCGCGTTGCATCCCGCATGCAGCGGATCCCTCCGGGAACGGCGCGACGCAGCGCCTGCACCGCGGGATAGACACTGCCACAGTCGCTGCCAAATTCCGCAGACCACTGCAGCCCATTTCGTTCCGACAGCACCGCAGTTCCGTGACGCCCGACATCCCCCGACACCAGGATCTGATCTCCCGGCTGAATGGCAGTCGGTCCCGGCAGTGGCGGGCTTCGAAACTCACCAATTCCGCTCGTATTCAGAAAGATGGCATCCACCGCACCGCGGGGCACAACCTTGGTATCCCCCGTCACAATCTGCACTCCGCATTCTGCCGCGGACGACGCGCAACTGTCCAGTATGCGTCCAAGCACAGACAGCGGAAGCCCCTCTTCAAGGATCAGCGACAGACTCAACCAGATCGGCACCGCACCGGCGACGGCAAGATCATTGACGGTTCCATACACCGACAAAGTTCCCAGATCACCGCCGGGAAAAAACAGCGGAGTGATTGTGTGACTGTCGGTGCAGAATGCCAGTTGCGGGTGATGAGTCATCAGCTCCGCCGCATCCCGGATCTGAAGTGTCGGCGCTGATCCTGTTCCCCCCGGACTGAATGGCAGCATCGACGTCCGGGCACCTTGCAGGCGGGGCAAAATGAACTCGGTCAGTAATCGTCGCGAGGCTCGCGCGCCCTCTCCATGGGCAAGGCTGACGCGTTCCTCATCCACCCCCGCCTCCAGGGGACATGCAGCACCTGAAAATGAAGAATTCATCAGAGCCCCTCCCGGCAAGGTCAGACCAGCAGCGTTCCCCTCGACACCGTAATCGCCTGACCGCTCAGCCGCACACGCTCGCCTCGGAGCTCCATCCGCACGTGTCCGCCGCGCTGAGATGCCTGGAATCCAAACAACGTCTCACGTCCGAATCGCACAGCCCAGAACGGCGCCAGGGCACAGTGAGCCGAGCCAGTCACCGGATCTTCATTCACACCGGCCGCTGGAGCAAAGAAACGCGAGAGAAAATCGTGATCGGCAGCATCCCCCACAGCCGTCACGATCACACCACGCACGGCATATCTGGCAAGGGCCTGAAAGTCCGGCCTGAGCCCACGGACCACTGCGGCCGACTCAACCTCCACCAGGTAATCAAACGCTGACTTTCCGAAAAACCGAATCCGGCCCGGATCCAGCGACAACGCCTCGGGCAAACCCGCTGGAATCTCCTCGACGGAAATCGGTGTCGCCGGGAAATCCAGCCTGATCCCCTGCGCTGCAGACTCCGCCGTCAGCACTCCGCTTCGGCTCTGCACTTCAAGACAACCCTGATTCCAGTGCGGGCGCAGAAACTCAGGCAACTCCCCCTGATTCGCCAACTCACGCACAACATGCGCTGTCGCGAGAGTGGCGTGGCCACAGAGATCCACTTCCACCGTGGGCGTCAACCAGCGCAGACGAAGCTGACCGGCATCCGGATAAAGGAACGCAGTCTCCGCCTGATTCATCTCCGCAGCCACCTGCTGCATCCATTCCGTACTGCGAACTTCCGGCAAAAGACACACAGCGGCCGGATTTCCCCGAAACGGGGCAGACGTAAATGCATCCACCAGAAACAATGGTACACCTGACATGCCCAGCACATCCTTTCAAAAAGGGGACATTCTACTTTTCTCGCGACAAGCGATGGCCAGCCAGGCCCGCCTGACACCTCAGACGTCGGATCCATCGCACCTTGTGTTTGCGAATTACGTCCTCACTCGCAGCAATGCCATCAGCATGATCAACCCGACGAGCACGCGATGGTTCCAGTTGAGTTGCAAACGTCAGGACGTACAACTTGCGGCTCACGGGGAACTTCGCCCTCCCGGTCTCGGAACACGCCTGATCCCATTTCATCCGTGTTACTTCATGTCCATCCGTGGTTCGAAACCCAGGCCCCAAAGCCACATCCGGCTCAGGTGGAACTTCGCCCTCCCGGTCCCGCAACACGCTTGCCCCCATTTCATCCGTGTTACTTCATGTC
>JALQWE010000667.1 GCA_023258825.1 Planctomycetaceae bacterium
CCCCTGCTTTGCCGGCCGAGCAGTATGCGGCCCTGCGTACAAAGTTAATCTCGGCGATTGACCGTACGCCCACCATTCCGAAACGACTGTCTGAGTTGGGTTATGTCAGTCTGCAGACGGGCAAATGGTGGGAGGGCAACTATTCGCGTGGCGGCTTCACTCATGGCATGACGCGTGGGTTTCCACAGCCCGGCGGGCGGCATGGCGACGATGGACTGGAGATCGGTCGTAAGGGGCTGCAGCCGATTCGCGAGTTTGTGGATCGTGCAGTCACGGATCAGAAACCGTTTTTCGTCTGGTATGCGCCCATCCTGCCGCACTCTCCGCACACGCCTCCCGCGCGATTGCTGAAAAAGTATCAGACGGCCGAGCGACCAATTGAGTTGGCTCGATACTTTGCCATGTGTGAGTGGTTTGACGAAACCTGTGGTGAACTGCTGGATTATCTCGACCAGAAGCAGCTCAGCCAGAATACTCTGGTGATTTATGTCACTGACAACGGCTGGATTCAGGCGACGCCCGAAATGCAGCTGGGACGGGAGTGGAGTCATGGTTTTGCTCCTCGTTCCAAGCAGACGCCCTATGAAGGGGGAATTCGCACGCCCATCATGTTTTCGTGGCCCGGAAAAATCCCGCCGGCAGATCTGGATGTCGCCGTCAGCACGATCGACGTGTATCCGACGGTGATGGCGGCTACGGGGCTGGCGACCCCGGAGACACTGCCGGGTAAGAATCTGCTGCCGCTGATGACCGAACAGCAACCGCTGGAGCGACCATTTCTGTGTGGTGAAAGCTATTCCCATGACGTGGTGGATCTGGAGAATCCTGAAGCCTCGCTGATCACTCGCTGGTGTCTGGAGGGACGCTGGAAACTGATTCTGACCTATCCCGCGCCCGAAGATCGCTACTCATTCGTCCACGCGGTGAATGAACACGGGCCGCAGTTGTTTGACGTGCAGCAGGATCCATTTGAGCAGAAGAATCTGGCGAAGGAGCATGCTGATGTTGTGCAGCGATTGACGGCAGCGCTGCAAGCGACATGGAAGGTGGAAAAGTCGGCTCTGCAGGAATGATCCGACACGCTGATCATGGCCGGTTTTCACGGGGTGCGTTGCATTTTTCTGTGGCCTTTTTTCCGCGGAAGTCGTCGTGTGAACAGTCACGAGTCGCGGATAACGAGTCAGGAGTCAGCTCATGCGGTTCCGAGTTTCGGTTGTAGTGCTGTTCTGTTGTAGCCTGACGTTGCTGCAGGGCGGAAGCGTGATGGGGGCTTCTGAGCGACGTCCCAACATTGTGATTCTGCTGGCGGATGATCTGGGCTACGGCGACTTGCAGGCCAATAATCCGGAGCGATCGAAAATTCCCACCCCGCATATGAACCGTCTGGCGAACGAGGGCCTGCGTTTCACGGATGGTCATTCCAGCTCCGGTTGCTGTTCTCCATCGCGGTACACACTGTTGACCGGTCGTTATCACTGGCGAACGTCACTGCAGTCCGGGATTGTGGGCGTCTGGGGACCACCGCTGATTGCTGCGGACAGATTGACGCTGCCGCAATTGACGCGGACATGTGGCTATCGCACGGGCTGTTTTGGCAAATGGCATCTGGGACACAACTGGCCGATCACGGCGGAACAGAAACGCTGGTTGACAGGCTTTGGCGGCCAGCCCGGTGGGGGTGGCAAGGTGCTGAGCGAGCTTACGGATGAGCATCGAGCCGCGTGGCGTGCGGTGTTCGAACAGCGCATTCCGGGCGGGCCGACGGAACGTGGTTTTGATGAATATTTCGGGACCGATGTGCCAAACTGGCCACCCTACTGTTTTCTGGAAAATGATCGCACTATTGGGATTCCGAGTGAGTTGTTGAAGGCGGATCTGCTGGTGAAGAACCAGGCCAGTCTGCAGGGGCCGGCCCTGCCGGAATGGTCACTGCAGAAAGTTCTGCCGACCATCACCGAACGAGCTGCGGACTTCATCCAGGACAACGCAAAAGCAGGCACGCCGTTCTTTCTGTATGTTCCGCTCACAGCACCTCATACACCGCTGGCGGTCAATGAGGAATGGCGGAATCGGAGTGGGCTGAACAGTGAATATGCGGACTTCCTGATGGAGACAGACGCTGCTGTCGGTCGGATTCTGCAGGCTCTGGATGACAGTGGGGTGGCATCGCAGACGCTGGTAGTGCTGACCAGTGACAATGGCTGTGCGTCCTACATTGGCGTCAAGGCTCTGGAAGCTCAGGGGCATTTTCCCAGCGGGCCCTTTCGAGATTACAAGGCATCGGCCTTTGAGGGTGGGCATCGAGTGCCGTTCGTGGTGCGCTGGCCTCGTGTGGTCTCGGCGGGGGGTGTCAGTCATCAGTTGGTGCATCACGCGGATTTTCTTGCCACGGTTGCCGACCTGCTGGATGTCAGTTTGCCGGAAAACGCTGCTGAGGACAGTTTCAGCCTGCTGCCGCTGCTGCAGGGCAGCAACGCTCCCGTCAGAACTCAGGCCGTCAACACAGCCTGCAACGGACTGCCAGCTTACCGGGAAGGTTCGTGGAAACTGATTCTGCAG
>JALQWE010000668.1 GCA_023258825.1 Planctomycetaceae bacterium
CCAGGTCCCGTGCCTGCAGCACTCAACATGCAGCAGCCAACCACAGCGGCAGTCGTCACCAGAAAGCATACAATGTCAAATATCACGGTGCTGGGCGCCGGTTCCATGGGCACTGCGTGCGCGTGGATCCTTTCACAACGCCCGGGCAACAAGGTTTGCCTCTGGGCTCGCAATCCCGACTATGCTCGCCAGATCCAACTCACCCGCCGCAATGACCGATTGCTGCCAAACGTCAGCCTCCCGCAATCCATCGCGGTCTCCAGTGACGGACCGCTCGCTCTGAAAAATGCCGATGTCGTCCTGCTCTGCATTCCCATGCGCGGACTTCGTGACGCCGTCGCCAGCCTCGCCGCAAACGTCCCCAAACAAGCCACACTGGTGAGCGCCATCAAAGGCATCGAGAACGCGTCATTGAAGTGTCCCAGTGCAATTCTCCGGGAATTCTTCCCCTCGCAGCCCGTGGTCGCCCTCGGCGGTCCCTGTCATGCCGAAGAAGTTGTCCAGCGAAAACCCGCCAGTATCGTTGCCGCCTCCGCTGACCCCGGTGCCGCCGAACAGATTCAGGCACTCATGGCGACAGAGTTCCTCAGAATTTACGCCAATACGGATCTCTTCGGCGTGGAACTGGGAGGGGCCCTGAAAAATGTGATCGCCATCGCCGCCGGTATCTGTGATGGCCTCGGCTTCGGCGACAATGCCAAAGCTGCACTCATCACTCGCGGACTCAGCGAAATGGTACGTTTCGGCACAGCCCTCGGAGCGGAAGCAGAAACCTTCTTCGGACTCGCCGGACTCGGTGATCTCGTCACCACCTGCAACAGCCGACACAGCCGCAATCGATTCGTCGGCGAAGAACTCGGAAAAGGAATTCCCCTGCAAACCATCGAACAATCCATGGCGGCCGTGGCCGAAGGCGTGCTCACAGCCCGCAGCGTCCACCGAATCGCGTCCGAACAGCAAATCGATATGCCGATCGCCGATCAGGTCTACCAGGTTCTCTTCGAAGGGAAATCTCCCTGGAATGCCACTGTGGAACTGATGAACCGTCCGCTAAAATTTGAATCACATCCGAAATCAACTCAGGACAACTGAAGCCCACCCCGGAATACCCCCGGTGTCCTTATCGTCCTGAATCAGTCACTCCGCCTCCGGTGGCACCCGAAAGTACAGAATGACCACGCCCCAAGTCTCCCTTCTGGTAAGCGGCACGATCGCTGTTTCTGTTCCCCTGCCGTTCCTGCAAAAGTTCCCCACGCCGGCTGCGTCGCCCATTCCGCTCCAGCAACTCTGTCGACACGCGCTGCAGGCTCCGATCGGATTCCCCGAACTCTGGCAATGCGTCATTCCCGGTGACAACGTCGTGATCGCAGCCGATCCGGAAACTCCAAATCTGGCCGATGTGCTGTCACTGCTCCACGAAGAACTTGGAAAAGTCCCCGAAGGCGGCGTCGCCCTGACCCTCGTTCTGGCACCGGATCCGTCCGGACAGCAATGGCAGCCACTCCGCGAATCAATTCCACTCCACCTCCGACAACAACTCAATATCGTCGATCATGACCCCGGCGATCGCACACATGTCAGCTATGTCGCCAGCTCCACGTCCGGAGAACGGCTGTACCTGAACCGACACCTCGCCGAAGCAGATCTGATTATCACCGTCGGTTTCACGCGATTTGACCCCTCAATCGGCGTCCGGGGAACGTCCAGCTGCCTCTTCCCAGCCTTCACTGATACTGAAACGCTGGTCCGCACAGGCTTCGCACCCACCCCCGGCGAAATCACCTCTACTGTGCAGGCCCGGCGACAACTCGTCGATGAACTCGGCTGGCTCACCGGAACCCAGTTCACTCTGCAATTGATTCATGGCCCCCACGGCCCACTGCAGGTGCTCGCCGGACAACCTGATCAGGTGTTCGAACAGTCAGGCAAACTCAATCAAAAACTCTGGTCGATCACCCTCGACGAACCCGCCGAGGCCATTCTGACGTCCATCCCTGCCGGCCCCGCCGCATGGCAGTGCTTTGGACAAGCCCTTGAAAATCTGCTGGAAATCGTCGATCAGGGCGGAAGAATCATCGTCGTCAGCGACCTCGAACAGCCCGAAGGCCCCGCAGCAACACTTCTCCGTCGCACTCAGGATCCCGAAGAACTGCTCCGCCCTCTGAAAAAAGAACACGTCGCTGACGGCAACCATATTCTGCAATTGATCGAAGCACTCCGCCGCGCTCGTGTGTATCTGCTCAGTCGTCTGCCGCCCGAAGTTGTCGAAGAACTCGGCATGATTCCTCTCGCCAGCGAAGCAGAACTCCTGAAACTACTGACAACCATCCCGCAGTGTCTCGTCCTCCCCAGTGCTCACTGTGCCCGCTGCAAACTCAGCTGACAGCGATCCTCACTGAGGGGACCGATCACGGTTTGATCCGGCAGGCCAGAAGTGCGCCCGCCGCACGGCCCCACCGGAACTCCGCCGCCGTGCCGTCCCGTCAGCCAACAGAACACGCCCTCGCCTCCGGGTCCCACGCTTTTCCAGATCGCACAGGACCACGGCGAC
>JALQWE010000669.1:0-263 GCA_023258825.1 Planctomycetaceae bacterium
ATCCGTTGAAGAGGCCGTGATTCCTCCGGGACAGGCAAAGCAACTGGCGGAGACGGATCGAGAGCTGCGGACGGCGCGCACAGCCGTGAAGGAAGCGCGACGCCAGCACCTCGGAATCTTCGATGCCATGCGTCCTCTGCTGCTGGAACCATTCGAACTGCGAAATCTGTCACGGCGCGTCGGAGCATTACGTTACCTGATTGACCTGACGTCCACCTCCAACGCCCTGATACACCCGCTGGAATACAACTCGGTACCATTCT
>JALQWE010000669.1:273-2545 GCA_023258825.1 Planctomycetaceae bacterium
ATCGGCTCTGGATCCCCGGGGCGTATGTGCCGCTGTTTGAAAAGGCCGGGTGGAAAGTTCCGGCAGTGCCAGGCTGAAAGCTGCAAGTGGCGGGGGCAAGCGGCGAGGCAGCAGACACGGAAACAGTGGGTTATGGACACGCAGAAAAGTTTCGAAAAGCGAAACCCTGACGACATCGTTCGTACGTTTCGTCGACTGGCGGGCCGGGCTGAAGACTGGTGTCCGGACGTCGGTGTGATCCTTGGTTCAGGCCTTGGCGATGCCGCGGATCAGCTTGTGCAGGGCCGTGGGACCGTCATCCGGATGTCGGAACTGCCGGGCCTTGCAACGCCTCGGGTCGCCGGTCACGAGGGGCGATTTCTGGTGGCTGGTGGTGAAAGCGGGGGCGTGTTGATTCAGCAGGGGCGAATCCATACGTATGAGGGACATACAATGGAGGACGTCACTGCCAGTGTGCGGATGATGGCGGGACTGGGAATTCGCACATTGATCCTGACCAATGCGGCAGGGGGCATTCGCGAGGACTTTCAGGCCGGCGATTTTATGCTCATCCGGGATCACCTGCGACTGCCGATTCTCGGCACGCCGGCGCTGCGAGACCTGCCTGGCGTAGAACGCGTTCCTTCAGCGGAGCGAATTGCAGGAGGACCGCAGGGTGTGTGGGATGCTGAGCTGCGACGACTGGCGCGAACGTTGCCAACGTCTCTGCGAATTCATGAAGGCACCTACGCCATGATGCCGGGCCCAGCTTATGAGACCCCGGCCGAGGTGCGGATGCTGCGGACACTGGGCGCGAGTGCCGTGGGGATGAGTACCGTTCCGGAAGCCATGCTGGCGTGGACACATGGCATGCGCGTCCTCGGTGTGTCCTGCATCACCAACATTGCGGCCGGACTGCAGCGGCAGACGCTGAGTCATGCGGAGGTTACGGCGACGGCGGCCGCGGTGGGCGACGACTTCTGTGCGTGGCTGGCTCTGTTGTTGCAGCGATTGACCGCGTGACCATGGGAAGGCGGAAAGGGTATGGCGTTGAACGGAAAGCTGGCCGGCGCGGCCACTGGGAAATCATGCCACCTCAACTTCGCAGCCTGAAAGCCGCTCTAACTCGACGCTGAAGGACTGACAGATCCGCACGCGTCAAGGGCACGGCGGAAAACACAACGAGCCGGACTGCCAACGCAGACCGGCTCGGGAAATTCAGCGGAACGAGCGACTGTCAGTTGATTTTCATGGCCGCGGCCAGAATCTGTGACGTCGTCGGACGCATGATGCGTGGATCGACCATTTCGCCCTTCTGCAGCGTGTTACGA
The DNA here is from genome assembly GCA_023258825.1 of Planctomycetaceae bacterium. GTDB lineage: Bacteria > Planctomycetota > Planctomycetia > Planctomycetales > Planctomycetaceae > SXXK01. The sequence continues at coordinate 1,584 of JALQWE010000669.1, forward strand.
ATGTCCTTGCCGCTGATGGACCATGGCTTTTCGTCTTTGTGACGTTCCATGAGATCGACGCGGCCCACGGATTCGTAGTAGGCAGCGAACCCGACATTCACGGTGCGAATTTTCAGATCACCGCCGAGCTTGCCGAAGATCTGCTGTGCATCGAAATCGCCCCAGATTGCTTCGCCGTTCTGGTAGGGGGCGTCAGCATGTTTCCGGCCGATGATCAGATGGGTGTAACCCATGTTCTGTCGATAGATGCCGTGCATGACTGCTTCTTTAGGACCACCGTAGAACATCTTGATGTCGAGACCCAGCAGAACAACGCGATCCGGAACGGACTCGTTGCGTGGCCCCCACAGGGACTGATCGCTGTCGCCGTCGCCCAGAGCGCGGTCGCTGATGAGCTTTTCGTAGGTCTGCATGCGGATTTCGGCATTCACGTCGTCCCCCTTCACCTCACCAATCAGCGGGTTCAGGCAGGCACCGGCGTTGAAACCTTCGCGGAGGAGGGTTTCGAGACCGTAGACGAGTGCGTATTCGTGTGCACGGTGCAGCGGATTGCGGGTCTGGAAAGCGACCACGGCGTTCCAGCCACGTGACGCCAGCATTTTGCGAACTTCCCGTGGTGTCAGAACGTACTGTCCGAACGCTGGGTTTCGTGGTTGCGGGAGCACACGGATTTCACCACCGACGAGGTGCGACTTGTCCGCTTCACCCTTGATCACCATATCCGCACCGGGGTGATCGAGACGATCAGTGAGGTACACGGACCGCAGGTACTTCAACTTGGGCCATGCGTACACGTCATTGATTTCGAGTGTCGCGACGATGTCGCCGTTGGGGGCCGTCAGGGCCACCTTCTGGCCGGCTTTCAGTGTTTTGGCCAGGTCAGCGGTGACGGGGAACGCGAGCGGAATGGTCCATGCGTACTTCTGGCCATTGCTGACCACATAGCACTCGTCAAGAACCTG
>JALQWE010000670.1 GCA_023258825.1 Planctomycetaceae bacterium
TGTCATCGATCACAATCCTCAAGGGAGCTGAACACATGTGGCAGAAAGTCTTTTCCGGAGTCCTTCTCAGTCTCGTTGCGCAGGCCTGTCTGGCGGACGACTGGCCACAGTGGATGGGGCCTCGACGCGACAACATCTGGCGAGAGACAGGGATTCTCAGCAAATTTCCTGCTGGCGGACCACGCGTGCTCTGGAGTTCAGAACTTGCCGGAGGCTACTCGGGCCCGGCGGTCGCCGGCGGTCGGGTCTACATCACGGATTATGTGACCGCAGATAACGTCAAAGTTGATAACTTTGATCGCAAAGAATACTCCGGAACAGAACGCGTACTCTGTCTTGAAGAGGGTACGGGCAAGCTGCTGTGGAAGCACGAATATCCGGTGCAGTACTCGATCTCCTATCCGGCGGGTCCGCGCTGCACTCCGGTGGTTGAGGACAATCGGGTATACACTCTGGGGGCGGAAGGACATTTGTTCTGCTTCAACACAGACACGGGGAAAATCGTCTGGTCGAAAGATCTCAAAAAGGAATACAGCACAACCGCTCCTTTGTGGGGCTACGCGGCACATCCACTGATTGACGGCGACAATCTGCTGACACTGGCGGGCGGTACCGGCAGTCATATTGTCGCCTTCAACAAGCTGGACGGCTCTGAAGTCTGGAAAAGCTCCACATCAACGGCTCAGGGACAGGGGTATTCACCGCCGACAATCATCACTCATGGAGGAGTTCGGCAGCTGTTACTTCTGAGACCGGATGCGGTGTCGTCGGTGGATCCGTCAACGGGAAAAGAATACTGGTCTCTGCCGTACGAAGCATCCAACGGCTCGATCATCATGTCGCCCGTGGTCTTTGAAAATTACCTGTATGTTGCGGGCTATAGCAACAAGAGTCTGCTGATCGAACTGGATCCGACAAAGCCTGCGGCGAAGGAAGTCTGGCGAGACCGTCAGAATGTGATTTGTCCGGTCAACGTGCAGCCCTTCCTGATTGGCTCCACCCTGTACGGGTTTGACCAGAAGGGCGTACTCCGTGCCTTGTCCTTACCGGAAGGCAAGCGACTCTGGGAAACCAGTGACGCCATCGGAAAACGTCCGGCCGGATCTGAAACGGCCTTTCTGGTGCAGCATGAAGACCGATTCATCATGTTCAACGAGCTGGGCGAACTGGTTCTGGCCACACTGACGCCGGAGGGGTACACAGAGATTGACCGAGCCAAAGTCATTGAACCCAGCAACTTCGCCTTTGGTCGTGAAGTGGTCTGGAGCATGCCGGCCTTCGCGAACAAGCACGCCTACATCCGCAACGACAATCGAATTATCTGTGTGGACCTCGCCGCTGAATAGCGACATTCGCAAACAGGATGATTTGTCAGCCCCTTGCTGAATTCCGGGTCTTCAGGGCATCCTGAAGGCCCGTTATTTTTTTCATCCGGCAACAACTCGTCAGCCCAGCCAGCGACAACACCACGTGTTGCAGCATATCTGCAGTGCATGCCCACAGGTGGACTGCGACAGAGGAAGGATCGCGTGACCTGACATCGAGCAAACTGAGCTTCATTTGTCCCGCGTATTCACTCTGGTGACAGAGGTCGGGGCCTCATGAATTCTGCCCGCGGGCGAGTTTCCGGTGGGCAGCGACGCCAGCCTTGTCCCGTCTCCAGTCGGCTGATTGACGGCACATTGCGGCACATTGCGTGCAATTTCGAAAATTCGCAAAGAGCGGGATGCACAGACGGAGTTTGTGGCAAGGCGGTCCCTGCGGCCAACCACTGGCCGCTGCGTGCCTTCACTGGTACAATACACGGTCCAGAGTTGCCAACTGCCATAAATGGGGCCCAAAATGCTCCGATTTGCCTGATTGATGTGGCAGAGTTGGCGGAAGGGACAGTTGCGTCCCGGCTTATGGTCTGACTGTGAGATCATTTCTTTTCAGGGTGTGCACATGCCACTGTTTGAATTCCACTGCGAGTCCTGTGATCGGCAAGTCGAACTGCTCGTTTCGCGTACAGAGCGTCCTTCGTGTCCTGAGTGTGGTTCAAAGAAGATGGAGAAACTGATGAGTGTTTCTGCCGGACGAGTCTCATCTGGCAGCCTGCCGATGACTTCCGCCTGCCCACCTCCGGAGGCCGGCCCGTGCAGTCCGCACTGCTGCCGTCTTCCGCAGTAGTGGCAGGCCGCCCAGCCCGCCGGCGTGATGTTTGGGTGAGAGGCTAGGAGTAGCCCGGAATTGGCAGCGACAGCGACCTGAAGGGGGCGAGGCGACTCACGGAGGCGTCAGCGTTCGCGATTCCTGCGCCGATCAAGGGATGCGGACATTACTAAACGAACTTAAACGCCTCCTCCGGAGCCTGATGGCGAATGAAATACCGCCAGCCCCCGCGGCGATCAGCATCCAGATTTGCCACGCTTGCCACGGCTTGTCGGGGCGGTCCAGGCCGAATGCCGCTGGGGTATAAAACGCTGGGTCCGTTTGAGCCGCCTGAACTGCCCCGCGAACCGTGTCCGTAGTAATACCGCTTTCCACCCGAGTCGACC
>JALQWE010000066.1 GCA_023258825.1 Planctomycetaceae bacterium
TCCGATCTGATCGCCATACAGCGCCACCACATCGCGGTCATGCAACAAGCCACGGCCGTCGTGTTCGGTGAGACCACCTTTCCTGGCTGCATCGGAAAGAGTGAACTTTCGCGACGGTATCGAACCCGGAGGCGTATTGAGCCTGGCAATCTCGGGGAAGTTCATTTCGAGGCGATCAATCAGCGCGTGCTGATTCGCGAAGAAAGCCTCGACGAATGTGTATCGCCCAGGCTGCTCAACAAAGTAATCCAGACACCCCCAGCCTCCATAGCCATACCAGGTCGGTACGGTGTAGCCCATCATCTGACGCACACCAGCGCTGTTCATGAACGCCAGGGCCATGGCGTCGGGACCATCGATATGCCCCATCAGGCAGTTTCCGATCGGCAAGTAGACCCTGGGATTTGAGGACAAAATCGGAATCGTGGTTCCCAACGTATCAACGCCAAACAGCTTGCCTGCCTTCGATTGAAATTCTCCATTGCGATAGCGAAAGCCGATCTGCCAGTTGCGTTCGGTTGCATGTCCGGATGTGACGAACAAATCGGCCTTATACTCATTCAGCGTCGCCGCAAGTGCCTGCGTCGTGTCGCTCGGCCCCTGAGACCGCTCCGCGTCACCGCCCGGCGCTTTGCGAACCATGCGATTCTGTTCGAGTTCACAGTACCAGACGCCTTCGGTGACACGGTCCATTGCCAGTTCCGTACCGGAAGCCACGCGTTTGATCACCAGGGGCTCCCGCTCCTTCGCGATCGCCAGCGCGTTCGCCGCGTCATAGCCGGTCAGGATGCCCCAGAACACGTCAGCATAGGGATCATCGTCCAGCGTGCGAGTCAGTCGATGGACATCAGCGACCATCTGTCGCCCCGCTTCCTGACTCGTCGCCACAAAACAGGCATAGCGGGGGAACGTCTTACGCAAAGCCGGCAGTGACTCACGGACGTGGTTGTCGTAGACGACGACGTCCGCCTGATGTTTGGTGACAAGCTCGCCGACCACCTTGCTCCACTCAGCATCACTCTGTGTCGCCTTTGAGACCACCACAACGTAGTCCGCCCCTCGGGCAACAACACCGAACAACAGACACGCTCCGCAAAACGCAAATCGCGCAGCAATTCGGAAAAACACCATGCCTTAATTCCCGGGGGGAAAATGCCTCAATGCAGGATTTGAAACTCAGACGACATTCTACGCATGCCGGCGCATTTCCGGCAATCCGCAACCGATCGCGACCATCTCACACGTTGTCCTCAACGCAGCTTGCAGCATCGCCACTTCGCATTCCGATCGTTCAGTCCGACGTCGTCAAAGAATCTCACCAAAAACTGTCCTTCCACAAAACCTGGTTCCCCAAACGTGCTCAGCGAACACACGCAATCCCCAACGGCCAGCCTGTCAACTTCATCGATCACCGCCGACCAGACGCGAGACTCTGCATATCATGCAATCACACCATTTCCTCCCGCCGGATGCAGCAGTTGAAACTGAGTGTCAGGAACTCAGGACGTCGTTTTCCTGTTGAGGTTGCCTGGAGATGGAGCCCCTGGAGGTCGGATGAGGTCATTAGCCTTGCTGGCGTGGACACGGTATTCAAATTCACCAAACATGGACGTTGCGAGTTAAAGTCGAATCGGCCGGGGGCATTCACGGAAATGCACTTTCACGGCCTCAGAAGAGCCCTCTCTGCCTGGCGACCGACGACAGGTTGCTCAGGAAAATCCAGCAGGTCATCAGACATTGAACAGGAAGTGACAAATGTCACCGTCCTGCATCACGTATGACTTTCCTTCCACCCGCAGCTTTCCTGCCGCCCGAATCTCCTTCTCAGACTTGTACGTCTCCAGATCCTCAAGCGTATACACTTCGCAGCGAATGAACCCTCGCTCAAAGTCACTGTGGATCACACCGGCCGCCTGAGGCGCAGTGGCGCCAATCGGAATCGTCCACGCCCGGACTTCCTTTTCACCCGCTGTGAAATAACTCTGCAGGCCCAGAGTGCGGTAGGTGGCCCGCGCCAGTGGCCCAAGCCCCGGCTCTTTCAGCCCCACAGACAATAACATTTCATTTCTGTCGGCCTCGTCCAGTTCGGCCAACTCCGCTTCCAGCCGCGCACAGATCGGTACGACAGAAGCTCCATGTGCCGTCGCGTAATCTCGCACCTGCTGCACCAGCGGGCCATTTCCTTCCAGATCATCTTCAGCAACGTTGGCCACAAACAATACGGGTTTCGCAGTCATCAGCCCAATCGCACTGACAACCTTCCGCTCGTCTTCGCTGAAGTCACAGGTACGCAGTGGTTTTCCGGAATTGACCCACTCCTGACACTTCTCCATGACCGTGGCTCGCAATCGAGCCTCCTTGTCACCGCTCTTCGCCGATCGCTGAGCCTTCGGCAGCGAATTCTCAAGGGTCTGCATGTCCGACAGCATCAACTCCGTTTCAATGGTTTCAATGTCGGACAGCGGGTTGACGCCGCCGCCCACATGAGTAATGTCGTCGTCCACAAAACATCGCACCACCTGAAGTATCGCGTCGACTTCACGAATGTGACTGAGGAATTTGTTGCCCAGCCCCTCGCCCTCACTGGCCCCCTTAACAATCCCGGCAATGTCCACAAGCTTCAATGCCGCAGGAATCACCTTCTGCGGCGGAATGAATTTCGTAATACGCTGAAGACGCTCGTCAGGAACACTGACGACACCTTCATTGGGCTCAATCGTACAGAACGGGTAGTTCGCACTCTGCGCCGCGGTGGAACAGGTGAGTGCATTGAACAGAGTGCTCTTGCCGACATTCGGCAGGCCGACAATTCCGGCTTCCATGAATCGAATTCCAGAGTTGAAACGTGAGGATGGAGATCTTGTGTATGCCGCAGAGTGTACCAGGTTTCCTGCGGACGCGCACACCTACCCAAACAATTTCCCGCGGTAGAACTCGGGAAAATCACGGGCAACCTATTTCAGGGCTCTCCGGATCAGGGCTGCATCGCGTCATTCGCCTCCCAAACAGAGACAACTCGCGACAATGGCCGCAGGAACGCAATCGGCAGCCCACGCCACCCTGGCGACAACACATCAGCAACCAGAATCAACGCTTCAGTTCGTACTCTTTGATCTTCCTGTAAAGAGTCCGCTCGCCGATCTCCAGCATGCGTGAGGCCTCTTCCCGATTGCCGTCCGTCAGTTCCAGTGCCCTCAGAATGTAGTACTTCTCGACTTCCGTCATCGGCTTTCCAATCAGTGAATCGGATCCGCCGGCAGAGTCCACGTCCGGCTCAGGAATCTGATCCCGAACCAGTACCGAGATTTCCGGGGGCAGTCCATCAATGTCCAGAATCCCATCGGAATCAAGCACCAGCATACGTTCGATGACGTTCTTCAATTGGCGAATATTGCCCGGCCAGTGATAGGCCAGCAGGGCCTTGCGAGCAGCACGCGAAAATCCCTGCACTTCCCGCCCCATCTTCCGCGACATCTCACGCAGAAAATGCTCCATCAGCAACGGAATGTCACCCTGACGCTCTCGCAACGGCGGCAGATAAATCGTAACCACGTTCAGTCGGTAATAAAGATCCTCCCGAAACTTCCCGTCTTCCACGTTCTTCTGCAGATCCGCATTTGTCGCCGCGACCAGGCGCACATTAATCGGCAATTCGTCGTTGGCCCCCAGACGCGTGATCTTCCGATCTTCCAGGACTCGCAGTAGCTTCACCTGAGTGTCCATGGGCATCTCACCCACTTCATCCAGAAACAGAGTGCCTCCGTTGGCATGCTCAAATTTCCCGATCCGACGACCCTGAGCACCAGTGAATGCGCCCGCTTCATGCCCAAACAACTCACTCTCGAGGATGCTGTCGGGCAGCGCTGAAATGTTGAGCGGCACAAACGCTTTGTTCTTGCGAGGACTGTTCTGGTGCAGGGCTCGCGCGACCAGCTCCTTCCCCGTACCATTCTCCCCCTGGATCAGCACCGTAATGTCGGTCGGCGCCACGTTCTTCAGAATCTCCACGATGGAGTGCATCTGGGGGCTGGTCCCGATCACGCCCTCAAATCCGAATCGCTCGTCCAGTGATCGTCGCAGTTCCGCATTTCTTCGAATCAGCCGCAGCCGCGCCGAAGCCTTTTCCACAGCCGAACGCAACTCACCAATGTCCAGCGGCTTCGTCAGGTACGTATAGGCCCCATGCTGCATGGCGGTCACAGCAGAATGAATCGATCCATGCCCCGTCAGCACAATCACTTCCGCGTCCGGTAACTCCTCCTTCGCAAGCCGCAGAATCTCCAACCCGTCAATCTCGCCCATGCGGAGATCCGTGACGATCACATCCCAGGATTCGGCATGGATCATCTGCGCGCCACGTTCCCCCGAACCGGCCACCCGACAATCACAGTTGATTCTCTGCAGCGCTTCGGCCACCGCCTGGGCGTGGCCCTCGTCATCATCGACGATCAGCACCCGCACAGGAATTGTGGAAAGGTCCGCGGTTTCACTCTTGGGATCTGCCATGAATCCTCAAACTCATCTCGAATTAAGTCACTCCAGCCAGGCGCAGTCTTCGTCCCGTACATCGGGCATCCGACCGCCGCCCCGCCACTGCTCCGCAAACACTGCCCACAAACCCAGTCTGCATAGCCCCCAAAATCCACTCCAGACAGCACCACACTGAAAAACAACCCATCCAGCGCGATGCCAACCCTCCGAGGAACCCCCAGCAGACCTCGGGCTCCTGGCCAAAAAGCCTAGTCAGTTTGCCGCAAAATTCAAAACTCCAGCCGCAGATTTGCAAGAGTCCCTGAAAAAATCAGCGATCAAAGCCGGTAACGGGGGCCGGTTCCGAATTTCCGCCCCCCCCGTTCCAACCAACCTGCTGAAATCCCACGGAGTTGCCCGATGCGACCGTCGCCGCCAATCTATCGCAGCAGAGACTGAATCGTGGCAAAGTCGGATTTCAATGAACGATACAACTGCTGATACACAGGCCACGCCGCGTTGTAGCTGCGAATAGCGGCCGCTTTCCCGGGTGTCCGAGTCACCACGGAAATCGTCGCCCTACAGGCCTCTTCAATCGACTTGAAGGCGCCCGTTCCCGCTGCAGCCAGCAACGCAACCCCATAGGCCGGCCCCTCCGACGCATTGATCGTTACGACCGACTGGCCGTAAATGTCCGCCTGCATCTGTCGCCAGAATGGGCTGCGGGCACCACCACCAGACAATCGGATCTCCCGAATCGGGATGTTCATCTGACGGATAATCTCCAAAGTGTCCCGCATCGCAAACGTCGCACCCTCCATCACCGAACGTGCCAAATGCCCTTTGCCATGACGAAGGCTCAGGCCAATCCAACACCCCCGCGCATGAGGATCTGCATGCGGAGTCCGCTCGCCAGTCAGATAAGGCAGAAAAAACAACCCCTCACTGCCAACCGGAGCACCAGCAGCCTCCGCGGTAATCAGTTCGTAGGGATCCACCTTCTTCTTCTTTGCCAGTGAGACCTCCTCCTGACACAACTGATTCCTGAACCACTGCAAACTGCCGCCCGCCGACAACACACACCCCATCACATGCCACTTGCCCCGCACAGCATGGCAAAATGTGTGCAGCCGACCTTCCGGATCAACCTGAACCTCATCGCTGTGCGCAAAAACAACTCCACTCGTCCCCATCGTGGCAGACACCACTCCTCGCCCAACAATCCCATTCCCAATGGCACTCGCGGCCTGATCCCCGCCTCCGCCCACAATCGGAATTCCCGCTCGCAATCCCATGAGCTTCGCTGCGGACTCCGTCAGCACCCCCGTGATGTCCTCACTCTCGTAAACGCGCGGCAGGAGCCCCGAATCAAGGTCCAGCCGCTCCAGCAATTGCGATGACCACTTCCGATTTACCACGTCCAGCAATAACGTTCCCGAGGCATCACTGACCTCCGTCGCAAAGTCGCCGGTCAGACAAAATCTCACGTAGTCCTTCGGAAGCAACACCTGCACCGTGCGATCGAAATTTTTCTTTTCACGATTCCGGAGCCACAGAATCTTAGGAGCCGTAAAGCCGGTGAGCGCCGGATTAGCCACCATTCCGATCAATGCCGCTCGACCACCAGCCCTCGTCTCAATCTCCTGACACTCCGCAACAGTCCGCTGGTCATTCCACAGCAAAGCCGGACGAATGACCGAATGAGTCTTGTCCAGAAACACGCTGCCGTGCATCTGACCACTTAACCCAATCCCGCCAACCTCCGCAGCCTTCAGCTTCGCCGCCTTCATGACCTTCCTGACGGACTCCACAACCGCCTTCCACCAGTGCGAAGGCTCCTGCTCCGACCACCCCGGCCGCGGACTGCTCAGCGGATATTCGACCATCGCCGATGCCAGAATCACACCGTCGTCCCGCATCGCCAGCGTCTTGGTGCCACTGGTGCCAATATCTATTCCCAGAAAAACCGGCATGAACGAATGCTCCAGAAAATCGCAACAAGGAATCAACGACGCCGATGCCACTCAATCAGGCAAATACAACTGACTGAATCTTATCGACCAGGAGCCAATAACGGAATACTTCCACCCTGAACGATGCACAACGACCGCTGCAACAAAAACACCCCCGAAGCCCCGCAGCAACATACACACACTACCCCTCGCCCCCACTACCGCTGTTCCGATCAATCCAGGCACACAACTCCGCCGTCTCATTGAACACAGACACAAGAGCCCGACAGCGCGCCGACAGAAAACCACACTCCAGCATCCGATCCATCAACACCACCAGCCCATCATACAGCCCGCATGTGTTCAGAATCGCAACAGGACGATCATGCAACTCCAACTGCGCCCACGTCGTCGCCTCAAAAAACTCCTCCATAGTCCCAAACCCACCTGGCAACGCCACATACACATCCGACAACGTATGCATCTGCGACTTACGCTCATGCATATCCAGAGTCACCCTCATGTCCGAAACCCCGGAATGCATCAACTCCGGCCGCGCCAGATGCTCCGTGATCACACCAATCACACGCCCCCCATGCATCAACACCGCATCCGCAAGCACCCCCATCACTCCCGTGCTGCCACCCCCATACACCAGCACATGCCCTCGAAGCGCCAAATACCGCCCCAAATCCTCCGCCGCCTCCACAAACTCCGCCCGCCCACCAGTCTTTGACCCACAAAACACACAGACATTCATCATAGCAACCCCCAAAAAACAGAAACACAACCTCCTGCCAAAACAATATCAGGTGCCAAAACAATATCAGGTGCCAGGCACCTTGACAAACATTCGCAGAGTTTTTACGCTTTATCGGAACTGAACGCTCGTGACCTTTGAAGGACACTCCCATGCCGCGTGTCAATCGACGTGACATCCTTGCTGACGATGAAATTCAGGTGTTTCATGCCGTCAATCGATGTGTCCGGAGAACTCATCTCTGCGGACGGGATCGTCGCAGCGGCAAAGATTTCTCACATCGAAAAGAATGGGCACGAAAACGCCTCGAATTCCTCGCCGGGATTTTCGCCGTCGAAATCCTCAGCTATGCCGTCATGAGCAATCACCTGCATGTCGTCATCAGGACTCGCCCAGACATCGCAAAGGCCTGGTCTGACCACGAGATTGCTCGACGCTGGTGGACGCTCTTTCCAAAAAGAAAAAACCGCGATAAATCCGCTGCAGAGCCTTTGCCGGAAGAACTACTTCACATCACCAACAGCCCCAACGGCATTCGCGAAAAACGACGCCGTTTTTCAAATCTGTCCTGGTTCATGAAGTGCCTCTGCGAACCCATTGCAAAGCAGGCAAACGCCGAAGACGACGTGCGCGGGCATTTCTGGGAATCACGCTATAAAGTACAGCCACTGCTGGATGAAATGGCCATCGCTGCCTGCATGGCCTACGTGGACCTGAATCCCGTGCGAGCCAATCTCGCAAAAACTCCTGAAGCCAGCGATTTTACCAGTGCTCAGGCAAGGATTCACGATCGCTCTCAGGCTAAAAACCCTCCTGCAGGCGCCCCCGCGTCTCAGTCGCCTGCCAACGCTTCGCAAGCGGATTGGCTGGTTCCGATTGAACTGAACAGCAAGCGGGCCGAGGCTGCAGAAACACAGCCGCTACGGCGTGCCAGCAACAAGGGGTGTCTGCCGATGTCGCTGGATAAGTACCTGCAACTTCTGGACTGGACTGGTCGACAATTTCGACGCGATAAACCAGGAGCCATCTCCGGAGATTTAAAACCCATTCTGGAACGCCTCGACTGCACCACTGAGGCCTGGCTGGATCTGGTCACTAACTTCCGTCGACGATTCCGGACCGAAGCCGGAAAACCAGACTCGCTCAAATCTGTCTCCGCACGACGACGAAAGTGCCGCATCGGGAACCACAGTCCTGGATAACACTCGAGACTGACAAACATTTCCGGCTCAAACCACCAGCTGAGGAATCGCTCTATGCAAAGCAAATATCCTCAGAGTTGCACCCTGACTGATTTTTGCTGACGAAACGCGAACAGTCTCACGCTGCGTACACCACACTGCCCCGCAGAGCCACTCCGCCGCAGGACCGTCGTGAAAACCGTTTGCAGACGAGTGCGAACTCTGAAATGCAGCTCGCCCATGCAGGCACCCCAGTGCACCCACAACAGCAGCAGTTCGGACAACTCAACCAGCACAGAGCCGCTGTTTCCGTGACACCAAAGAGGCCTACCAAAGAAAAGGGGGCTGCCAATTGGCAAGCCCCCTGAAGTGATATCCTCTACAGATCGCATTGCTTATTTGGAGGCTGGGGTTGCACCAACCGCACTGGTTGTGGTCGCGACTGGCTTCGCATCGGGCACGGCTTTGGGTTTGTTGACCATCACTGTGGCCATCCCTGTCGCTGCAAGAGCGAGTCCGACGTAGAACAGCAGTCCCGGGGCCTCAAACTTTTTGCCGTGAGCAAAAATAGTGATCGAGGCAATCGTGTTGATGATCGGGGCCCCAGCGAACACCAGAGGAGCAACAACGAGAGGCCCAACAACGGGACCAACCGACGCCACGGCATCGCGGGTGGCGAAGATCACACAGAGGGCTCCCACTGCCCCGGAAACACCAGCGAGGATTCCCGACAACACGCTCGGACCGAACCAATTCAGCTTGGAAACATCCTTCGCCGTCGGGTCACTCTTCAACAGGAAAATGAAAATCCCGGGAACCAGCACCGCCACCAGGAAGTAGGCCACACCCACCATCAGAAAGGCCCGCAGGTTACTTCCCAGTTTTGCTGTCGCGTCATGCACCAGGGGAACATAGATCCCCCATGACAACGCGGCTCCGCTGACAAATGCCCAGACCGTCCATTTGATATCGCCCATCTCACCATTTCTCCCGATGACAAAAACAAAACCTGTGACGCTGGAAGACACCAGCTTCCGCTTCACAACAGAGCCGGCTCCACCATTACACAAGCCCAGCGCTAACGCTGGATCCTGTACGGCAGTTTTGTGGCCCACATCACGACGCCGAGCCCAACACGACACGGCGACCTGTTGGCCCATCAGTGCCACCACTGCCAAGGCTTCATGGCCATGACAACCCCGGCCGCAAAGCTGCTGCCCGCGACTGATGACACATTCTTACCGAATCATGGCGACTTCCAACCCTGCCGTGCAGGCCGAGCACAGACTTCTCAGAGGAAACAATCGACCATTGGCACCAGACACTGCCCGACCATTCGCCAGATTTCAGACAAATTGCGGGCACAGCTAAACACTGCTGGAGGCGGGATTTTTCGCCAGTGCAGAAAATGGTGCGGGGGGGCACACAAAACTGGAGCGATCTCCTCACACCGCTCGAGCGCCTCCGGCGGCGCATAGAAAAGCCCTTCGGTGGGCTAGGCTGGGTACAGTGTGGGGACTGAACTTTTGAGGAAACTGGGGAGGCTGCAGCGGCTGGGTCACCGAAAACAGCGAGTGATCTCTTTGTTCAACACTGGCCACGTCCACCGAAGGGCATCTGGGTGAGACAACAAGAAGCATCTCGCGTGCCACTGCTGAATTTTTCTCCACAATAAGCAACCACCCTGCAATCAGCACATAAAACTCAGGAAAACCAGCACAAAAACTGGGTTTTCACAACTAACGACGTCACGACTTCGGCGCCGAAGTTTCTGGTCAATTGCCTTCAGGCGCCGAACTGTTATCATTTGGCCGCTGTCTCGGCGCTGAAAACTCCTATGAAATCCACCTCCCATGCGACACTGGCTTCAGTCATCCCCGAAATCAAATACCGACCAACGTTCGGTCGTGGCGGCGTTTCTGGGACTGATTGTCGCCTACTGCGTGATTGTGCTCTGGTTTGTTGCCACGTTTCCTGATGTGGGAATTCGTTGCCTGTTACCGGACACGAATCAACTGGGCGTCGGTGTTGAGATTCAGCAGTATCTGGACGTGGACGACGGTATCACAGACCCGGCGCCAAAGGCCGGTGATCGATTGCTCAGCTTGAATGGGCAAAAGTTGTCGACGTTCCTGGATTTTGTCCGCGCCCTGCAGGGACTGAGGTTCGCTAAGGTCGCCCCGGGAGGTCAGTTGGCGCCCGGGTCCGATCCTGGTGAACTCCGCGTTCCTCCATTGGTAGAGATTTACTCCAGAGATCCCACACAACCGTCAGCTCGTTTTGTGGAGGTGGAGTACCAGCGGGCTGAGACTGAGCATGGGAAGCCCAGTCTGATTCAACGCACCTATCTGCCGGTACGTCCGGTGCGAATGATGGAGATTGCACTGACCATTGTCTGGTTCGCCTGTCAGTTGACGATCCTGGGCTTTGCTGTCACGGCTTACTGGTACCGTCCCTTTGATCGGGTCAGCCACGCGTTCTGCCTGATGTGTAGTGCCTCCATGGGGGCTTTTGTGCCAGGCTTTCATTGGTGGATGCTGCCTGCCAGTCCTTTGTTGAACCTGCCTTTCATTTTCTGCGCCGGCTTGCTCCCGGCACTCGTGCTGAACTTCTTTCTCGTCTTTCCGCGTGAATCAGATGTTGTTCGGAATTGGCGTCGTGGAGTCTGGTTTGCCGTCTACCTGCCAGCAGGTGTCATGAGCCTGCTGATCGCAATGACGTACTGGACTGGCTGGGCCCTGAACGGCACCCTCGCGACAGGACCGTTGACCGCGATGCAAAAGTTGTCGGCTGTCTCACAGATGATTTTTCAGGGGACCATCTCCGAGATGGCTCCACCAATGTCGGCAACAACTCTGCTATACATCCTGCGTCTGCTGGTGCAGGTTGCCATCGGCCTTGCGTCCCTGTATTTCGGACTGACTGTGGTTCGGTTGGCCTCGAGTTTGCTGAAGAGTGACACTCCGCGCGAACGTCGTCAGGTTGTCACCGTACTGAGTGCAGCACTGCTCGCGACAGTCCCGATCGGTTACACACTTTTTCTGGCATTTTTTCGTACCGTGGAATTCGCACTCGGTCGCGCTCAACTGCCGATGTTTACCGCCAGCATGCTCTTCATGGCCGCGTATTCTCATGGCATGCTTCGAGATCGCCTGATGCTTGCCGAAGACGTGGATGATCGCAGTCGACGTTATATTGGTATGTCTGTCCTCGTTTCCAGCGGATTCGCAATCTTCCTTGCTCTTGGATGCATGCTGGCCCATTCATGGAGCCTGCCACTGAACTCCTCAACGACGCAGCAGATTTCACTGTTTCTGATCCTGATGCTTGCCGCTGGCTTAAGTTTGTGGGGCCGAGATCGCCTTCAGTCGGTACTGGATCGACGGTTTTTTAGTGAAAAGTACCAGCTCGATCGAGCAATGCAGCAGTTGAATCGCTCTGCCGCCTGTCTTGCAGAGCCCTCAGCCATGGCCGAAATGACCCTGAAAACCTGTGAGGACGTGATTGCGTCTTCATGGGCTCTGATGTACGTCCGGGACGGCCAGGGAACATTTCGCCTGATCGGCAGCCGTTCTGCTCCGCAAGTACCGTCTCAGCTATCGCCGGAATTACCGCAGGGGACCGATATCCAGCCGGTTGTCGTGCCTCGCCTGCCATCGGCCAACCGCGAGTCCATGGACGCAGTGCAACGTTTGCTGCATGAGTTTCGTGCCGAACTGCTGTGTCGGCTGGAGGGTGAGGATGGGCTGCATGGCGTGATTCTGCTGGGACGTCGTCGAAACGGGGCCATCTACACGGCGGAGGACTTTGCGTTTCTGCAGGCCATGGCACGAATGAGCGTTTTGGCTCTTCACAGTTCCAGAACCAAT
>JALQWE010000671.1 GCA_023258825.1 Planctomycetaceae bacterium
GAGGCCTCGCGGAAATGGTAGACCTCAGGCAGAAATTGACACGTCGAGAAGCTGAATACCGAATCTCCTGAACCGTCCCGCGAAACGATTTCAAAGGCCCCCAGGGCGAGCGGTGCGGCGTGAGCCCACCGAGACCTTTTGATTGGAGAGGCTTGGGCCATCTCGGCGGGGCCATCCATCTATAGTGGAAAACCCTAAACACTAATTGCTTCTTGGTTTACGTCAATCGAGACGCGATTTTTTGAGCTGAATTCTACGCGGGAGTTCAGACCTCAAATGCGACCTGAATCGCAAGAGAATGGCTCGGGGCAGAAGCACCGGGTGGCGCTCGCATGGTCCTTGTCGCGCGTCGGAATGCCCGCCTCGATCGGCGGATTGGCGTTCACAGGGCACAGGGGATCGCATGTGCGATTTTTGCCTGCTGGCAACCAGGCCTCGTCGTGCTGCTGGCGAACGCTGGACGCACGTTTCGGCACAACGAAAAGCCCCCTCAGATGTTTCATGGGCAACCCACCCTGCAAACCCCCGTCCGCAATCAAGTAAAAAACGCCCCGAATCTCCCAAATTGCCAGCGTTTCGCGCCCCCGGACTGGGGCAACGGAATTTTCCGAAGATCGGGGCGGATCAGCCGTTCCCTTTGGCCCGACGACGATGTTGACATCTGTCTTAGAGGGCATCCGGAAATGGTTTCGGAGTTTGACTTTCCTGCAGCCAGAGGTTTAGATACCGGGTTACCGCGGACCGTTCCTTGACGAAACGCCCGCCACTTCCGCGTATCTGGCCTTCCTGACCCTTTATTCTGGTGACCTCGTGAATCGCATCCTGCTACTGACCGGCCTCGCTGGTCTCCTGCTGACCTCGCTGGAGACGCCTGTTCAGGCCCAGCCCTCCCGAGAACTTGCTCAGAAAGTTCTGGCTCTGCCGCCGCGTCCCAAACGGCCCGACCTGCCACCCAGTGCTCTGCCACTGCAGTTCATGAAGGGTGAACGGGTTGCGTTCCTTGGAAATTCCATGGCCGAACGCATGAACCTGTTTGGGCACTTCGAAACGCTGCTGCACACGCGGTTCCCCGAGCAGCAACTGATCATTCGCAATTTCGCCCGGCCGGCAGAAGAAGTTGGCGTTCAGCAGCGTTCCGCAGACTACACCGCGCTGGATGACCCGCAGCTGGCCTTTGGGGCCGACACCTATCTCTGTTTCTTCGGCTTCAACGAATCGTACGCGGGGCCCGAAGGCATTGAGCAGTTCCGTCAGAAATACCATGCCTATCTCGATACGATGGCAAAGCGATACCCGCGGGATGACACCGGAGCTGCCCCTCGCTTTATTCTGGTTTCCCCCTGTGCGTTCGAAGACACAGGCAACGCGCTGCTGCCTGCTTCGCAGCCGATCAATGAGAATCTGAAACAGTATGCCCAGGCGGTGGCTGCAGTTGCCGCCGAGCGAAAGCTTGCGTTCGTCGATATCTTTGCGGCGTCCGACAAGCTGTTCAGTCAGAAGCCCGGTTCCCAGTTCACGATCAACGGGGCTCATCTGAATGACGCCGGGGACCGTGAAGTGGCGCGACTGCTGGACGAAACTCTGTTTGGGTCTGCCAGTCCAGCCAGCTTCGGCAGTCCAGGCTACGAAAAGCTGCGCAGCGAAGTGAACAGCAAGTCCTGGGTGCACCTGCAGGATTATCGCATGCTGAACGGCTGGTACGTTTATGGTGGACGTCGCACATGGGACACTGAAACATTCCCACGCGAATACGCCAAGATTCGTCGCATGGCAGAAGTCCGCGACCAGCGGATCTGGGACCTTGCTCAGGGAAAAACGATCTCGGAAAAACCCGATGATTCGGCAACCGGAGAACTGTTTGTTCCCGCAACACGCTTCGGTGAGCCCCGGCAGAAGTATTCAGAAGCGGCCGAACTGCGTTACCTCACACCGGAACAGCTGATTGAGCAGACTCATGTGCCGGAAGGATTCCGTATCGAACTGTTCGCCGACGAACGCAGTTTTCCGGAACTCGCCAAGCCTGTTCAGTTGAACTTTGACAACAAAGGCCGGCTGTGGGTCGCCTGTATGCCCACGTATCCGCAATGGAAACCAGGTGATGCTCCGCCGGACGATCGCCTCGTGATCCTTGAAGACACCAATGGTGACGGCAAAGCCGACGCCTCGAAGGTGTTTTATGACAAGCTCCACTGCCCAACCGGCTTTGAATTCTTTGCCGATGGTGTACTTGTGGTCGACCAGCCGCGCTTGCTTTTCCTGCGAGATACCGATGGCGACGATCGAGCCGACGAAGTGACGCACCTGATGGACGGCTGGGCCTCGGATGACACGCACCACACCTGCGGGGCCTTTGAGTGGAGCCATGGTGGCAAGCTGCACATGCTGGAGGGCATCGCCACCAGTACGACGCTGGAAACACCATGGGGTCCGCATCGCAGCTACGGCGCCGGTGGGGCCTATGTGATGGATCCACGGACGTTGAAAATTCGCCAGTTCTCGCTGCCCGGTCAGTACAACATGTGGTGCTATGTGTTCA
>JALQWE010000672.1 GCA_023258825.1 Planctomycetaceae bacterium
GTCATAACCGCGGCGAAAACCGGCCATTTGTGCCGAAGATCAGTGCCTCTTGCGGGAAATGCCGTGTTTCCTGTAGAAAACGCCGTCCAGAGCGACTTTGGCGGTACTACCGGGGGCAGGTGACCGGATTCAGGAAACCGGTCACTGCGGGAATGTCTGGAAAAGACACTATTCAGGGGCTCCTGATAGCACGGATGCAGGAATGTTGGGTTGGCTTCGCAAACGACTTTGTGCCGATCTGGCGATCGACCTCGGCACAACATCGACCCGGATTGGTATGCCGGGTGAGGGCATCCGTCTGGACGAGCCCTCTGTCGTGGCGATTGTCCGCAGTGGACAGCGTGTTGCGGGGCGCGGGACGGCTGTCGGGAAGCTCGCTGCCCAGATGCTGGGACGCACCCCGGAGGGGATTCAGGCGGTCCGTCCACTCCGTCACGGCGTGATTCATGATTTCGAATTGTGTGAAATCATGCTGCGGTACTTTCTTACGAAAGCCCTGGGCAATACTCGCGGGTTTCGTCCACGCGTGCTGATTTCAGTGCCGGGTGGTATCAGTGCGGTGGAGCGTCGTGCGGTATTCAACAGTGCTGAAAGAGCGGGGGCGGGGCGCATCTGGTTGATTGATGATTCCCGAGCGGCGGGCATTGGCGCCGGACTTCCGGTTTCTGAGCCACTGGCCAGTATGGTGTGTGACATTGGCGGGGGAACGACGGAAGTTGCGGTTCTGAGTCTGGCGGATGTAGTTGCCTCGCAGTCGATTCGTACAGCTGGTGATGCCATGGACGACGCGATTGTGCGGTGGATGCGGCGTCGTTATTCGCTGAGGATTGGGGAGTTGACTGCCGAGCACGTGAAGACGTCGATCGGTAGTGCTGCACCACTCGAGCATGAGCTCACTCAGGAAATCAGTGGCCTGGATACGGCGAGTGGCATTCCTCGCAAGTCGCTGGTGACCAGCGAAGAGGTTCGTGAGGCGTTATCGGAACCTCTGCTGGAAATTGTGGAAGCGATTCGAAGGACGATCGAGCGTTGCCAGCCGGAGTTGATTGCTGACCTGGCCGACACCGGGGTGGTGTTGACCGGCGGCGGTGCGATGCTGAGAGGGATTGATCGTTTCCTGAGTCAGCACCTCGGGATTCCCGTTCGGATTGCTGAGTCTCCTCGGACTGCGGTGACGCGAGGGGCCATGATTTGTCTGGACCACCTGGATCGATGGCGAAGCGGGTTGGATGATGGATTGAGGGTGGCCTGAGTGGGGCATGCAGGAAGGTCAGGGATGGGATGTAGGTACGATGCGAACTGAAAGCAACCCGTTGAGGTTATGGTTGACGGCGGCGGGCCTTGCCGGCCTGTCGTTGATCACTGCTGCGGCGGACCACCTCGGCATGTTGGGGGCAATCCGGCCAGCGCTGCACGATATGGTTTCGCCCGGGCGACTGGTTCTGCTGGCACTCACGTCGCCACCGAAGCCTGAAGTGAATTCGAGCGATGTGGCTGAGGAACGTCGCGCTGCGGAGGCAGGAGAACAGCGGGAGGCGTTGCTGCGTCGCCTGATGATTGAAAATGCACGACTGCGGCGAGATCTTCAGCGTGATCGGGTTCGATTTGGCGTGACCGACGTGGACTCGATTCGGGATACAATGCTGAGGCTGGATGTGATCCCGGCCAGGGTCATCAGCGGTCGCGACGGAATGCCTGCAGTGCTGAAAGAGCTGGTGGTCGATGCCGGCAGAACGCAGGGGATTACTCGCTCTGAGCTGGTATTGCAGGGATCTGGAAGCCTGGTGGATGTCGGGGCGTCTGGCAACGTGCAGCCAGGCGACCGGGTGCTGGACGGATTGACGGTCATCGGTCGGATTGAGAAGGTGGCACGCTGGGTAAGTCTGGTTCAGCCGGTGACTGCGAATGGATTTCGGTCTCAGGTGATGCTGTTAAGACGCACGCCTGAAGGTTATCACCTTGGTGCAAAGGGGGTGCTTGAGGGAACGGGAAATCGGGATGTTCGTCTGACCGGCATTGCCCATACAGAGCCTGTTGCCGTTGGCGACGACGTGGTGAGCGTCGGGGTGGAAGGTTTGAATGGTCCGCGTCTGTATTTTGGGGAAGTGACCAGTGCGAATTTCACGGCGGGTGGCCAGTGGGAAATTCTCGTCACCCCCGCCGTGGATCCGGAGGAAACTCAGGACGTTCAGATTCTGCGATGGGAACTTGATGCCGGCGAGACGGGGCAGCAGCCAGCTTCGGTAAGTCGCCGGAATTCATCTGTGGATTCTGAGGACACGATAGCCCGGCGGATGGTTTCAGGAGACGGTCCATGAAATTCCTCTTGTGGTGTCTGTTGACGGCGTGGTGTGCGCTCGTGCTGGAGATGACGTTTTCTGACGTGCTTCCCCGCGGTGCGACGTTTGTTCCGCTGGTAGGGGCCATTTTGCTCTGGGCACCGACCGTTCGCGGGCTGATGATGGGCGGTCTGCTGCTGCTGCTGGACTGGATCGCGCGACCGACACTGCTGCCCGTGGTCCCATT
>JALQWE010000673.1 GCA_023258825.1 Planctomycetaceae bacterium
GGCCAAACGAATGACAAGGCCCCCCAGTCCCGGCATTTCGAAGCCACCCTCGATGCCCACGAAGAAGACTCGATCGGCCACTGCGGTTGTGCTGGCCACGGGAATGCGGTTACCGTCAGCGTCAAGTTCCAGGATACCGCCCATGAGCGAGCCGGTCAGTGTTCCGCCGAAGATGTTACCTGACACTGAGACGGCGATTCCATCGATACCAGTAACCGGGAACTTGCCTTCGATCAGCAGTTGGGGACTGATGACCATGCGACTGACAGCGCCTGAGAACTTAAGGGCCGAGTAATTGCCTGTAATGCCGGCGGAGAGTATCAGGTCAAAGTCATCAGGTGCGGCATTGATGTCCTTCCAGACTATTCCCAATTCCTGAATCTGGATTGGCAAAAAGGGCATTTGGAGAAAGCTGGGGTCGGCCCCGGTGGCCGAAAGAAACACACCGAAGCCGGGCTTTGTTTTTAAGGAGCCATCTCCGAGGATGGCAAAACTGCGCATTTCTCCGCCGACATTCAATGAACCAGAATTGACCGTCACACCAAGGGAGTCAAAGCTGATGAGTTCCTCGGTATTCGTCGCCGTTGTGTCGATCATCAGGCCAGTACTGTGGGCTGTAAGATATGTGCCAAACGTGAAGCTGATGTCGTCGGCCTGAAAGCGGAATCCATCAACTTTGCCATCGGAAAAGACCAGCGTTCCCCGCACAGCCTCGGTGTCGGGATCTGAACCGTCAGCGATGACTGCTGAGAATGCATTCCCGGGCAGCAGATCTGCGCGGGAGGTTGCGATGAAGACATTGCCAGTGAAGGCAGCAGACACCCCGTAAGTGACATCGAAATTCTCGATTCCGGCTGTGATGTCCTGGAGAGTCAATACATTGCCGAAGGAAACCACTCCCGTTTTTGTCAGGCTGGCACTGCCGAGTGTGAGTCCATTATGTCTGAGGGTCAGTCCCGGGATGACGGTGCCGTCGTCACGTGTGTACGGATTCAGATTGCCTTTCACTCCGACCGGCACAATCTCGACTTCAGCTGTGTCGATAACCAGCAGTTCCTGCCTGTCCCATGCCTCCAGCTCGGACGAACTGACTGTACCGTCGTGGTCTGCGTCCTTGTTTGGCTGCCAGCTGATGTCGATACCGGTGGCATTGACCTTCAGCGCGTCGCTGACGGAAATGTTCAGTTCGCCGACTGACAGATCAAAGCCCCCGGAGAGCTCTGCGGTGATTTTCGGTTCCGACTGATGTCCGGGTCTGTTGAGCAGGCGATCGATGTTCAGTTCGACATTGACGTCGAAAGTGGCTGTTACACTGGTCAGGTCAAAGGAGAGCCCGGACGTGGACTGAGCATCTCCGGAACCGAGGTTGAGGAATGCGTTGTCAGCTCCGAGGCCGACAGTGACGACTGCGAGGGCGCGGTTCGGAATAATACCGCTGTCAGGTTTTTTGACGTAGAATTGCAGATCCTCGATCCATACGCTGGGCCCGGTGAGGCCGATGATACCCGCCTTTGCGGCGGCATCCGGTTTGGCAGTGGCTTTACCCTGCTTGACTGTCACACTGAGGGTGGCGGCAGGAGCGGCAGCACCCGCGAACGTCGTCCAGGCCCCTGCGGGGAACTGCAGAGTGAGGTTGCCGGAAGTAAACAGCCCCCTGCTGTTTGCAGGGTCGGAGTCTTTCAGAAAATAGCGATAGCGCCCGTTCGAGAGCATCTCGACCCTGTCGATCACAACATCCTGGACGGCACTGCCTGAGAGAGTGAACTCAGGAGCCGAATCAAGGATCGATGCGTTATCGACAAGATCACCGGCAGGAGCGCGGAAATCGATATCAAGGTACTTCCTGCGGTTGAGCGAGGCGACGTCGATGCCTCCACCCACGATATTGGCAACCGAGACACCGGCGTTGGCCGACTGGATACCGTCGCCCCAGTTGCCACCAAAGCTGCTGGATCCACCAGAAGCTGCCGACTGTGTAAAGTCAGGCATTTCTCCGGGGGCTTGAATCGTTACACTGCCATTGAACAGGCTGACGGCGTCAAGGCCAATGTCGACGAGTCGGAGGCCTTCATTACCAACGAGGAATCGCGAACCTCCATGCACTGTGAATGCTTCTTCTGAGCCATTGAATATCTGCAGACTGAGGTCCGGGAAATCAAGCAGAGCATCGCCGGTTCGTGTGGCCGTGGCTGAGAGCGTGCCACTGATTGTGAACACGCCGTCGGCGATAATCGCGGCTTCCCCCGTAATTGTCCTGACGACTTCGGAGCTGGAGAAGACTACGGGAGTGTGTTCTGTGGAGTTGACGAGGATCGACCGATTGACAGGCTGCCCCGACGTGTTGAGCTTGAATTGCATGCTGGACTCAATTGTCAGGCCATCGAGTCCGACGAATGCAGCCGTACCACTGCCCTGCGCAGCCAGCTTTCCGCTGTTGGCAGCACCGGTGAACAGCACCATTCCAAGTTTGTCAAGGCTGACTTTCAGGCCAACGTCATCGGTTGTGGATGGAGTTCCGGCAGTGC
>JALQWE010000674.1 GCA_023258825.1 Planctomycetaceae bacterium
ACATGGCGGCGGGCGCCTGAATGACCGATCGACGGAGACCCTCGTCGAACGCATTTCGCTCCATGGTCGGACATGGCTCTTCTACCACGCGTTCCCCATTCATGTGGGGCTGATCCGTGCCACGGCAGCAGATCCGTTTGGCAATCTGATTCTGGATGACGAAGCCGTGATTGGGGATGTCCTGCCGATTGCTCAGGCTGCCCATAACCATCGCGGTCTCGTGATCGCTCAGGTACAACGGCTGCTGGAGACCCCCGTCGCACCGCAGCATGTTCGCGTTCCCGGACGACTTGTCACACACATCGTCGTCGCTGATCCACAGGACCACTGGCAGACGTTTGCTGAACCCTTTAATCCGGACTACTGCCAGCCGCGGTCCACGACCCGTGCTGATGACCACGAAACACCGCCGCTGTCAGACACGGTGCGAAGGATTGTGGCGGAACGGGCCTGTGATGAACTGCCGGACCACTGCATCGCCAACCTGGGCATCGGTTTGCCCGAGGGCATCGCGGTGGTGGCGGCACGCCGCGGTATGCTCAAACAGGTGACACTCACCGTGGAAAGTGGACCACTCGGTGGTATTCCGGCCGGTGGGCTCAGCTTCGGCGCCGCGCGTTTCCCGGAAGCCATCATCGATCAACCGGCCCAGTTCGATTTCTATGATGGCGGAGGCCTGGATTTTGCCGCACTGGGGGCGGCAGAAGTTGATCAGCATGGCAACGTCAACGTCTCTCGCTTCGGAACCTGCTTTGCCGGTGTCGGTGGCTTTGTGAATATCTCACAAAGTGCTCGCAGCCTGGTCTTCTGCGGAACGCTGACTGCCGGCGGCGCAGAACTCCGAGTGCAGGATGGTCAACTGCAGATCCTTCGCGAAGGCCGGATTCGAAAATTCGTCCGACAGGTGGAACAGGTTTCCTTCTCCGGTCCTCTCGCACAATCTGAAGGCCGCAGCGTGACCTATATCACAGAACGAGCCGTCTTTCGGCTGACAGCAGACGGTCTGCAACTGACAGAAATTGCCCCGGGGATTGATCTCGAACGTGATGTGCTGGGTCAAATGGAATTTCGCCCCATCATTCGCGATCTGCGTCCGATGAAACTCGGCTTCCCCTGATCCCCGATACGCAAAGCAACGGCTGCTGCGATGGGCGGTGACCGTTGAGACTCAGACAGTCCCCCTTTTCGGTCTGACATCGGCTTGGTACAGTCTCTGCGTTTGCAGTGCACTGCCAAAACGCCTGCTCCGTCGATTTTGTGCAGCGTCTGGCGCGAATCATCGCCGCTCGCCTCCTTCTGCAGGACTCCAGCATGTCTCCGTCGTCGACTGGCCTGAAATCTGATCCCGCAGAGTCTCGAACCCCGCGCTGGCGACATCCGCTGCTGTTCGTCATCGTCGCCGGTGTCACGGCATTAGTCGCACGAACCTCGCTCGAATGGCTGCCGCCGGACGCACAGTCAGCGATCCTGGCAGCCACGTCACCGACCGACGACCCAACCGGGCAGGCGGGCAAGTCGGTGTCGTCAGAAAAACGTGCCGCGGGCCAGCAAGGCCAGCCCGGTCAGTTGCGCGACATCGGCAACGACATCCTCGAATCACCCGCCGGCCTGCGTTACCTGCCCGGCAGCGCTGATGGTCATCGCCTGAAACATGTCCTGAAGCACGCCGCCGATGAACCTGCCAGGAAAATCCACGGAGTCTTTGATGGGGATCGGCAGACAATTCTGACCGTGATCGACGATGCCTGGCGGAAATCCGCCAAAGGTGGACGAGATGTCCAGCGTGAGTCACAGAATGATCGTGAGGTCGTCACTGTGAATCTGCGACGCCGCATCGGTTATGTCGGAGGTCAGGAGGGCCGCCGTAAACAGTATCCCGAATGTCGCTACCTGCGTCTGGTTCTTGAAAACAAACGCGAAGTCATCACCGCCTACCCCACGCTCTCCTTCTGAGGACGCTCTTCTCTCCCCTCTCCCCATTCGCCTCTCTCCTCTCTCTTTCCCTCCCGAACCCCGTTCAGACATCATCGCCGACGAGAAAATCGGAAACCACGGTGTCCGCCAGCAGCAAACCCTCCTCGGTCAATCGCAGCGTGCCCTGCACTTCCTCAATCAATCCCCCCCGCAGGCTGCGGTCCAGTGCAGGACCGGCCAGGTCCCGCAGCGAAACCTGAAATCGCGTCTCAAACGCCGCAATCTGAAAACCGGAACGCAGTCGCAACCCGAGCATGATGGCTTCACGAGCCTTATCCTGCGGGCTGTTTTCTTCCGACTCCTCCAGACAGAGCACACCGTCTTTCCAGGCTCGCAACCAGCGCACCACACTGCGAGCATTCGTGGAACGCACTCCATGCAGATAGCGTGCTGCACCCGGACCAAATGCGAAGTACTCGTCCGCATTCCAGTACACCATGTTGTGCCGACACTCAAAACCCGGTCGAGCAAAATTGGACACTTCATAGTGATGCAGCCCATCCGCCTGAAGCCTGCGGATCGTGGTCAGATACATCTGCCGCTCTACTT
>JALQWE010000675.1 GCA_023258825.1 Planctomycetaceae bacterium
CAGTCCTGATTTCAAACAGCGTCACCACACATTCTCGTTGCTGTCCCACCTCACCACGTTCACAGACTCTCAGGTTTCATCAACGGTCTTCCCCACCGCAAACGGATCGGATGCTCACATGCGAACCAGGCACGAGCGACTCAAAGTTATGAAACTTGTTCTTGCAGCAAATGCCCCCACGGCCACGCTGCAGAATCTGCCCGTTCGCAAGTCCACCGACGCCACACAGACAACGGTTCCCACAACACCGGCTCCGCCTGAACCCGCTCACTCGTCAGACTCCGCGGACGCAACAGACACGGCCGATCACGTCGACACTCCATGGAATCAGCAACCGTACGAAGCTGCCAGCAGTACGGCTCCCAACACTCCCTCGCCCCGGCCAACGACACAAAAACCTGCGTCTGAAAAGTCCGCAGGCAACGCGTCGGCCACGCCCACAACTCCTCACATTGCCACGCCACCCCCACAACCAGCTCCGGCGGCGACGCCCCCGCTGCGATCACGCCCCGGACGCCTCGTGAATCGCCCGGACCCCGCCCCCAGCCGCCTCGTGTCCCTCGATGCCTTCCGCGGCTTCATCATGATGATGCTGGCCGCCAGCGGCTTTGGATTGCTCGCGTTCTCCAAAGTGGATCCGGAATCTCCCGTCTGGCAATCTCATGATCACGCCCTCTGGCAACGTATCGGATTCCACTTCGATCATCCCGCCTGGGCCAGTTCCTTTAACTACTGGCAAGTCTCCTTCTGGGATCTCATCCAGCCGGCCTTTATGTTCATGGTCGGCGTGTCCATGCCCTTTTCCTATGCCCGCCGTGAATCGCGCGGAGCTGGATGGCTGGCCCGCGCCGCACATGCTCTCAGTCGCTCCGTGATCCTCGTGCTGTTGGGCGTGTTCCTGTATTCCATGCGAGATGAACGGACAAACTGGATCTTCCCGAATGTGCTCTGCCAGATCGGTCTGGGCTACTTCTTCGCCTGGCTGCTTCTCAATCGCCACGCGTCCCTGCAGTTCGCCGCCCTCGCTCTGATCCTGATTGGCTACTGGGGCTGGTTCAAACTTTCTCCACCCCCGGCAGATTTTGATTATCAGGCTGTCTCCGCCTCTGCAGACAAGGGCGAAATCTTCGAAGGCCCCTTCGCTCCATGGTCGAAGAACAGCAACGCCGCCGCGATGTTCGATGCCGCGTTTCTGCCGTTGCTCCGAAATGCTCCCGTCGCCCCCGCTGAAAATCCGGAACAGGCTGCTCTTCCCACTGGCCACGCCCGCTGGCGACTGGCGGCACTCACCGGCAATCCCGCAGCCGCTGCGAACATGCTGCAAGCCGGTCCCCCGACGACAGAATCCACCGAGACCATCGCACCGTCAACCACAGACACCCCGTCCACGTCCGATCCGCCGGCTCTGCCCGCATTTCCTCCACCAACACCCGATCCCACACCCCCGGCACCGGCCGAGATCAACGCCCCGGAACCCGTCGCCGTCCCCGCCACACGCATGTGGTATCAGCAATGGTTTTTCTCCAACACGACCCCGTGGGAGCCCAATTCCGGCGGCTACACAACCCTGAATTTCATTCCCTCCATCGGCACCACGCTGCTGGGGATCCTCTGCGGACAGTGGCTGCTGTCCACGTCAATCGGCCCATGGAAAAAACTCGGCTACATGCTGTCCCTCGCCATCGTCTGCTTCGGTCTTGGTATCGCCGCAAATCTTACGGTCTGTCCCATCGTGAAACGTATCTGGACTCCGTCCTGGGTCCTGTTCTCCGGGGGCTACGTGATCGCCATGCTGTCCCTCTTTTATCTTGCCTTCGACATTCTGCCGCTGAAGATCCTCGCGTTTCCACTCGTTGTCGTCGGCACGAACTCCATCCTGATCTACATGCTGGGACAAACAATTTCGGGCTGGATGCGTGACCATGTGGTTCGCGTCCACTTGTCCGGCTTCCTCACACATGTTTTCGGCCCGCACGCGCTTGATCCGCTCTGGTACGGAACCATCACCCTGCCAACAACCGTCTTCCTGCTTTACTGGCTGTTTCTGCTCTGGCTCTACCGACAGAAGATCTTTCTTCGCATCTGAGGTCTGTGCACCATGTCCTGGGACGTTATTGTCATCGGCTGTGGAGGTTTTGGATCCGCCACCCTCCGTGAACTGGCTTCGCGCGGCCTGCGAGTCCTTGGGATCGATCAGTTCACGCCTCCCCACACCCACGGCAGCTCCCACGGCGAAACCCGGATCATCCGCAAGGCCTACTTTGAGCATCCGGATTACGTCCCGCTGCTGCATCGTGCGTGGGACCTGTGGCAGCAGTGCTCCGCAGAGGCCGGTCAATCGCTGCTCGTTCGCTGCGATCTGGTGATGAGCGGTGCAGCCACGTCCGAAGTGATTGCCGGCGCCCGAACGTCCGCTCGCCAGCACGGACTTCCGATCGAAAATCTCTCCGCGACAGAAGCCTGTCACCGATACCCCGTCCTGCACCTGCCCGAAGATCATGACGTCACCGTCGAATCC
>JALQWE010000676.1 GCA_023258825.1 Planctomycetaceae bacterium
TGGGAGACGCGTCCCGCCGCGAAGCTCCCTACTTTGTGCATGCTCCGCACTTCACAGTCTTCTTCAGAACGATGCTTTACGACGCGGATTCTCTGACGAAGACGCTGGAAATCTTTCATGATCAGCCGCTGACCAAGCGATATCACTTTGTTTTCGGCGATGGTCAGACGGATCACCGCGCCGTCAAGATCCGTGCGCATTCTCCGGAACCTGCCGCAAAACGAATTGCCATCTGGAAGGACAACGATCCCACCGACGAGTTTGCCCCGAATGTTCTGTCCTGCATTGTCTACAACGATGAAGGACGCGGTGCCTTTCCCACTCTGAAGTCCGGCTTTGGCAAGCTGAATGGTGAAGCCATGGTGAAACTGGCCAATAGCATTCCTATCAAAGGCGGCAATGTGGTCAATGTGGTTTACGACGCTACCGCACTGCGACTGTGGGTGACCTATGCCCGCGGAACAGAAGAAGCATGGCAGCGACCGTCCGTGTTTCTGGATCTGAACACGCCGGAATTGCTGGGGGCAGCGACCACAGCGGGCCAGCCCTGAGGCATGAGCGTTGTCAGTGGTCGCGACTGCTGGTTGACCGGTTGTTGCCCTGGACCGATGGTCACCTGAACCTGCTGCCCTGGCCGACCGTCTTTAAATCGTGTGCCTGTGCTGCAGGTTCTGAGTGTCGAGTGGAAGGACGGCTTCGGAGTGCGGCGTCTCAGCTTCCGGTCGGCACGTGGCCTGTTACGTTCGTTCAGAAGTGCCGGCCCTGTCCCTGTCAGAGTCAACGGTCCGCGGTGGAATCGCGGAATCATCCGGACGTGCCGGGGCCAGCCAGATCACCAGCATACCAAGGACGTAGACGAAGCCGGTGGCAAATCCAATCCGAGCATAGTCGCCCTGAAAGCTCTGCATCTGCAAGCCCACGTACAACACGACAGCCGCCGCTGCAATGCGACCGGAGTTGAAGGAAATCCCGGATCCTGTGGAGCGAACAGCGACAGGGAACAGTTCCGGCAGAAACAGCGGCAGCCAGCCAAAATAGCTCACACCAAAGAACCCCAGCAGAAACGTGCACCACGAAAACCAGGGATCTCCGGGCGTCAACTGTGTGAACAGCCATGTGCTGACCAGAAACGTGGCAAAGCTGATCAGGAAATAGGAAAGTCGCCGGCCGACAACGCTGGCAATCAATCCACCCAGCAGACTGCCAAGAATTGCACCACTGGAACGACTGACCATCTGCCAGGCCTTGTCACGTGAGGTGGGACGCGGTTTCGCAGTGGAGTTCACGCGATTTTCAGAGCCTGTTGACGTGGAGGAAGAATTTGCCCGCGGTTGCTCTGCCGTCATGTGTTCAGCGTCGGCCTGACGAGCGGCGTACTGATCGGTCCAGGGGATCACCCAGTTGGCATTGGCGGCAGTCCCGATCACCGGGATGGAGCCCAGCAGAATTCCGAGGCAGGTTCGGGACAAAAGCGGTGGCTGAAACAACTGCCGGATGGGTGAGATGTTCGCAGCAGCCGTGTTGGGGGCCGCCAGAGACCCTGCATCATGAGCCAACGCATTCGGGTGAGCTCGACGGCGCTGTTGTTCCTGTCGCCAGCGGGGAGATTCAGGAACCATCAGCAGAATGATCAGTCCCGGCAAAGCGGGAGCCCCGCCGACGAGCAGAGTCCAGCGCCAGGAATCGCCGGTGATCGGAAAGACATAGCCGATCAATCCCAGCAGCACGAAACCAAAGTTGGCAGCGGTGCCGAGAAGTCCGGCGAGGAGTGGTCGTGAGGTGCGCGGCCAGACTTCGGAGACGAGAGCGACGGCATTTGGCCAGGTTCCACCAAAGCCCATGCAGGCGAAGAATCGCAGCACCCACATCACCCGGCTGTCAGTCACAAACCAGCCAACCAGAGTGAGCAGGGAAAAACACAGAACACTCCAGCCCAGTGCCCGAGTCCGTCCGGCCTTGTCACCCAGCCAGCCAAAACTCCAGCCACCAGCCGCAGCGCCCAGCATGAATGCCGCCTGATTCCAGGCAAACCAGCGAGTGATCAAAGTTTCTGTGGCATCACGTCCCAGCAGCTCCTGCATCATCTGACGATGAATCAGCACAAACAGGGCATTCACCAGCCCGGCAAACATCCACGCCAGAAATGCGGCCAGCAGGATACTGCGGCGACTGGTCAGAGACAGTTCCTGCTGCTGGTGTTCCATCGCATCTCTCGCTGTCGTGATCTGATGTGGTTTGTCGGATAGGTGTCACGTCAGAGTTGCCAAAGCGTACGGCACGGGTTGCCTGCGTTGTTTGGTTGCAAGCCCGTTGCCATTCCCGGGAACTGGCCGTCCAGCTGCCACTCGCGGACAATACGGGATTTTCTGCGAATATCCAGCTGTAACGCGTTTTGAGTCTTCAGCGAGAGCGACTGGCAACGCGGAAAAAAAGACGGGGAAACGCGGGCCCCGGCACCACGCCATCGCATCGCATCTCGAGGCCACCAACATGTGCGAAAATAAGTGAACC
>JALQWE010000677.1 GCA_023258825.1 Planctomycetaceae bacterium
TCCAAAGGAACGCGAGAGCTCCATCGTCCCGGTCACATCGACACGCAGAAGTTCACTCAGCTTGCGAGAAAAAGGGGCTGATCGCAGATCCGTGGTCAGCAAATCCACCCCCGCGTTGTTCACCAGCCCATCCACGCCACCACCAGCAAATGCCAGCTCCAGCAATCGCTCCCGCTGGTCCGCCTCTCCCACGTCCGCACACAAAACGTCCGCACGCACACCGCAATTTCGCGCCGCCTCAGCGACCTGCTCCGCACGCTCAGACGGTTGCCGGCAGTTCACAATCACGTCCGCACCGGCACGCGCACACTCCAGCACAACGGCCCGTCCAATTCCCGTGGATGAACCCGTGACCAGAATTCGTCGACCGCTGAGTGATGCAAAAGCCATGTGGAAAGAGTATCGTTCCACGAGATCCTGACAAAGTGTGGAGGCCGGGTTTGTGATGGTCCCCGGACGAATTCCCGGAATTTCAATTCCCAGTCGCCCTCTGCCCACGCCGGCCAAACCTCCGCACACCATGCCGCGATCCCCGTAGCCCTCCTTCGGCTCACACGCCTACCCAACCTTCAACCCCACAAGGACACCCAACGCCATGCAACACCTCACCCGCAATGTCCTGACCCGGCTCGCTCTGCTGCTGGCACTGTTGTCTCCCGCAGTCGCCGATGAAAAACCCCGGCAATTCCGAGTTGGAATGATCGGTCTGGATACCTCACACTGCCTCGCTTTCGCCGAACTCCTGAATAAGGCGGCCGAGGACGATCCGCAGCTCGGGGGCTGTCGAGTCGTTCTGGTTTACCCCAAAGGCAGCCCGGATATCCCGAGCAGCACCCAGCGCGTTCCCGATTACACCATCAAAATCAAAGCCCTCGGCGTGGAAGTGATCGACGATCTGCAGGCAATGATCCAGCAGGTCGATGCTGTTCTGCTGGAAACCAATGACGGTCGACCACATCTCGAACAGGTCATCCCCGTACTCAAGGCCCGCAAACCCGTTTTCATCGATAAGCCCGTCGCGGGTTCTCTTTCGGATGCCATCGCCATCTACGAACTGGCAAAACATTACAACACTCCCGTCTTCAGCGCTTCGTCCCTGCGATTCGCTGCTGCCGCCCAGGCCGTCCGAAATGGCTCCATCGGCAAAGTCACTGGTTGCGATGCCTACTCGCCCTGCAGTCTCGAAGCCACACATCCGGATCTGTTCTGGTACGGCATCCATGGCTGCGAAACACTGTTTACCGTGATGGGGCCGGGCGTCGAGTCGGTTGTCCGAACATCCACCAAAGACTTCGATCAGGTCACCGGTGTCTGGCAGGATGGTCGCATCGGTACGTTTCGCGGCATCCGCAACGGCAGCGCGCCCTACGGCGGCACAGCCTTCGGAACCAATGGCTCCGCACAGGTCGGGCCTTACGATGGCTACAAACCCCTCGTCGTCGAAATCGTCCGCTTCTATCGCTCCGGGATCCCTCCTGTGTCCGCCGAAGAAACCCTCGATCTCTATGCCTTCATGGAGGCCGCCGATGAAAGCAAACGTCAGGGATTCACGCCCGTCAAAGTCGCCGATGTGAAGGCCGCAGCGACCAAAACGGCCCAACAGAAAGTCCAGCAGATCCTCGGGCAATAATCAGCAGACCACATTTGCAACTGCCCCGGGGATTGGCTTCCATTATCCGAATCACCCAGGCGATGTCGGTGCAGAGTAACGACAGGCGGGTCGGCGGCGATCGCCGTTCCCCCCTGCGTTTCTCTGCCTGCCGACGTTCCACAGAACCGGTTCAAAAGATCTGCATACGAACAGGCATTTCCCGATCTGATTGCCTGACATTCCGAGACCGTCTCAACCTTGACGCCGGCCAGAATCGGGGGCTTGTTTCCTTCACCCAGTCCAGGCCTCGACTCAGCTGGTTGCGGATTTTTTTCACAACAACGGCTGCACTTTCGATTTGCAACCTATCCCGGCTTTTCAGTCCGATAACTCAGAATCAGCAGGTGACGTCGTACCTCTGCCCGAATGCCGGCTGGCAAACTCAACGACGAAGGGTCACGGACAATTTGCTCCAGCCGCTGCCAGTGCTCATACGTCATCCGCTGTCTCGGCCAGCCCACTCGATCCCACAGTCGGATCAGCGCGTGCCGCAGCACCAGCCCTGGCGATTCCCGCAGAACTGCACACTGCAGTCGACACACGGCCACGTCTTCCTGCAGCACCGATTTCTGCAGCAGGTCGTCCGCCAGCACGTCCAGATAATCGGTCACTTCGACAGCCTGCTCCGCCAGCCTGTTCAGTGCCAAATCCAGGGCCGGGTTCAGGAGTCGACGCAGCAATGGCAACACCTCATGCCGAATCCGATTGCGCGTATGCCGTCCGTCCACATTGCTCGCATCCTCGCCAAACGGGATTCCCCGCTCCGCAACATAGGCCTCCAGCTGAACACGCATCACGGACAACAAGGGACGCACCAACCGCACCTCGTCCGTGAAGCGGCGGCTACCCGGAATCCCG
>JALQWE010000678.1 GCA_023258825.1 Planctomycetaceae bacterium
GAGAGCGCCGTCCGCATCACTCACCTGCCCACCGGGATTGTTGTGAAGTGTCAGGACGAAAAGAGTCAGCACAAGAATCGCGCGAAAGCCATGCGAGTTCTGCGAAGTCGCATTCTGGAAATGCAGCAGCTGAAACAGCAGACCGAGCGTTCGCAGGTTCGCCGCACACTGGTCGGTTCAGGTGACCGCAGCGAACGCATTCGCACCTATAACTTCCCGCAGAATCGTTTGACGGATCATCGCTGCAATCTCACACTGTACAAGCTGGACAGGATCATCCAGGGTGACCTTGGGGAACTGGTTACGGCTCTGTTGGCGTTTGACCGCGAAGAACGCCTGAAGGCCAGTGAAGGCGGTTTGTCCTGAGCGAAACGGCGGTGCCGCTGCCCGCAAGTCCCGGGAAACCTCCGCCGCAGCCACTTCTGCCATCCACACACTTTTCACGACGGGGCAAATAAGATGATCCGGGGCAAGGTCTTGATTATCGTGGGAGACGCCACAGAAACTCTCGATACCATGTACCCCTATTACCGGCTGATTGAAGCCGGTTTTCAACCCGTTGTCGCCGCCCCGGAAAAACGCCGCTACCAGATGGTGCTGCACGAGGTGAAGCCGGGTTGGACCATCACAAAGGAATGGGAAGGCTATTCGATCGAAGCCGACATCGCTTTCCGCGACATCCGCGAAGAGGACTATGCTGGCATCCTGTTTTCCGGGGGACGAGCACCGGAGTATATCCGCTACGACGCGGATCTGGTCAGAGTCACCCGGCACTTCTTCGAAGCCTGCAAGCCGATTGCCAGCGTGTGTCACGGAGTCGAGATTCCGGCCTACGCCGACTGTGTCCGCGGTCGCCGAATGGCCACAGTGCCCAAATGCCGCTTTGATCTGGAAGTGTGCGGAGGCATTTTTGTGAACGAAGCCTGCGTCATCGACGGCAACCTGATCAGTGGCCGCACGTTCCATGACAACGGTCACTACGTCGGACCGTGGATCCAGTTGCTGCTGGACCAGCACGCTCAGCCTGCCACGCAGGACTGACCAATCGCGGCCCGCGATCTACCGTCCTGATGCACTCGCAGGCAGACTGGCCAGGCCAGATCCTGCCTGCGGCAGACCAACCGGATTACTCTTCGCCGTCCTTCTTCAGCAAGGCCTTGTAGCGCTTGCGAAACTTGGAGACCTTGGGACCGACGACGGCCATGCAGTAGGGGTTGGACGGATTCAGCTCGAAGTAGTTCTGATGGTAGTCTTCGGCCGGGTAGAAGATTTCCATTTTTTCGATGGTGGTCACAATCGGATTGTCGAAATCACCGGACTTGTTCAGCTCGGCAATCATCTTCTCAGCCGCCTCTTTCTGCGACTGATCATGGTAGAACACGGCAGACCGGTACTGAGTTCCGACGTCCGCACCCTGGCGATTTTTGGTGGTGGGATCGTGAGTATAAAAGAAGACGTCAAGGATCTGTTCGAAGGTAATCACCGACGGGTCGAACTCAAGCTGGATGACCTCCGCATGCCCGGTCAGCCCGGTGCAGACCTCTTTGTACGTCGGATTCTTTTTGGATCCACCGGTGTAGCCGCTGACGACCTTCTTAATTCCACGGACTTTCAGGAACACCGCTTCCGTGCACCAGAAGCAACCGCCCCCCACAGTGGCCAGCGCGGTTTCTGGAGGCTTCCCCTTGCCAGCGGATTCGTCAGACGTCGTCATGTGAGTTTCCTCGTCGGTTGAGTGAATGGCAACAGCCGGCGTAACACCGAAGGCGGCCCACGGCACAGCCTCCGCTGCCAGCATGGTAGTCGTGTGCTGCCCATTCGGCAACAGCCAGATCTCAGGCCCTGTCAGGCCCCGCTTGAAATCTCCGGAACGTCCCGGCATAGCTCTTGATCCGCCATCGCGCTCAAAACGGCTGGTCCTGCGAAAAACCCTTCGCCTGATTTCAGCAGTCTGCGGGCTACGGTTCCGTGGTGATACTGAAATCGGCTGGCGTGTCCTGATAAAGAAGTCTGAGTTTCCGGAACATCTGCTTCGCCTCGTCAGCGCCTAATCGGTCGCCCTGCGGAGTCACCGGGGCATGAATGCTCAGGGGCTTGGGAGCCACCAGCTCGGCGATCTGCTGCACGTCACCAACATCACGCAGCAGTCCATTCGGCAGCAGTCCCAGACGCTGCTTCAGGTAAGGTTGCTCAGTCACCAGTGTGGACACCAGACCAGACACACGCACGGCGGAGATTCGTTGATCCAGTGCCGCTGCTGACAGCACCGCGAGCGCAGCGGGCCCATCAGCCGAAACCACGATGTCGCTGTCAGCCGACGCATCTGCGGACAGGCAGGAAAGAGCTGCCTGAATGTCGCGGACCCACTGGCCCAGCAGCGGTCGACCGATCCACAGAGACCATTCGGCTGTGTTGTGGTCTGGCGCGCGCCCGATTCGGTCGCTGGGCCATGCGTGACGGCCTGTCGCCCGCAGCTCAAGTGCAGCCACTCGCAAGCCGGCCTCCAGC
>JALQWE010000679.1 GCA_023258825.1 Planctomycetaceae bacterium
CATCCACTGTGACAGCCTGACCTGCTCGCAGCGATTCGTTGGCGAAGGTGGCTGACGGCAGTCCGTCGAGTGTCTGTTCGATGCGTTCAGTGACCAGCACGGTCTGCTGCTGAACGATCGGTTCCGTGCGGTAAACAGTCTGGGGCACCTGCTGAACAACGGGTACGTTTTTGGTGACGGTTGTGAAACGAGGAACGGTGCCGAAGACGTCTTCGGTGGGTGTGGTCCACTCGAAAGAGAGCACACTGCTGCGGTCCTGGATATCCTGCCACTGGCCGATCCAGCGGCTTTCAAAATCTCGGAAGTCTTCGCGGACGTAGAGGAGAACATCGACGACGAAGCGGTGATACGCGAATAGGATAAGGTTTGGTTCTATGGTGAGTTGGGATGACACACGACTTCGAACACCTGCGACATCCCAGTCTGCCGGGACGGTTGCACGCACGTCGGCTTCGAGAGCTGACTGATCAAAATCTGGTACTGACGGAGAAAGTATGAAGTCGTCATGACGATCTCTGACATATTCCTGTTTCGTCTGCCACGAGGACGGAACATTGGGACGCGGGTAAAAATCTCTCCATCTCTGATAGGATTCAGGGCCCGGATCAACCCGATTTGGAGCGACAAGCCATGAGGGTAAAGTGAATGGAACCCTCGGTTCCGGAAACTGAGGATAACCCTCTATCTCAGGCAAATATTCACCAGAGTGCGTGTACCCACCATCTACGACCTTATAGTCAGGAACGCGTGAATTTCCCGCTCGCTCACTCCGCACGGTTGTCTGTACAACTGAGCTGAACATTTCTGTGGTGGCGGCCAGCCCTGCTGGCGCTGTGACCACGATCTCGCGTCGGCTGTCTGTGGGGCTACCGGGGCGACCGCTATTGATCCAATCCTGAAGTTGTTGCAGCGTGGAGAACCCCGTCGGCGTATTGCCTGTGGTGTTAATGGCGATGGTCTGAGTTGCACTGCTCCCGCCGAACCATAACGGAAGGCCGGGATGCTGAACGTTCCGGAGTGAGGCGTTGTTTCCAGAAAAAATCTCATAGCTACGCTGGCCTGACCTGACTCCAAATGGATTGGATGGGTCACTGATTGCCGTGATGTCAAATCCGATATCCCGATCGTCAAAGTCATCGATGTTCGGCAATTGATCGCGCAGTGCTGAGTGTGTCTGTATCAATCGAATATCCGCCTGATCACGGAATCGACCAACGGTGGTCTGTAAGGATCGGGCGCCCTGCGAAACGAGCCGCAGAAAATCGTCTTCTGCGCCTGTCGGCAGCAGGACGTATTTATCACGCAGACCATCCACCTGCGGATTGACAGTGCGCGTCGTATTCCCCGACCAGTCAGGCACCCAGGGTATAACAGAAGTATTTCCATTGATTGTCTGATGGGCTCGAGCATTCGTGTAGCTGAATTCAAACAGCCGCTTGTAACCCAGATGATCGAGCACAACAGAACGCTGGTCATCGGTCAACTGCGTGAATGTCAGATCCGCCTCCGGAACGGGAATCGTCTGTCCTCCGGAAGCGGGTGTGCGCGTAATGTTTTTGACAGTCCCGTCAGCGAAGACCCGGTAATCCGACCAGGGCACGACGGGAGCAGCGCTCCAGGAACGCGGCACGTTCTGATAGTCTGACTTTTCCACGAAGTAGTTGCGACGCTCCGTCCCATTGGAGTATCCTGCCTGGCTCAACGTGATGTCCATCGTGCGGTAGACCGAACCGATGCGGATCGTTTGCGTGCCACTTTGTTCTGTCACCTGAGACGGCACGTAATTCACCTGCGACACCATGATGGTCCCGGCTTGAGCCTGCCGCGTGCCCACCACGACGTCAATCGTTCGTTCCCGCTGGACCAGAATCGGCTCACTGATGCTGGTCAGATTGGGGCTGACGACCGCACTGGCCGCGAGAGTGAAGCTGCCACCGGCCGCCGCGTGGATGGTGCCTGTGGCATCGAGCACCCCGGATTCCCGGACGCTGATGTTCTGATCAGCGGTCAGGGACGCCGAGAGCACACCAGAGCTCATCAACTGGCTGTCGGTCCAGCCGATCGGGACCCCCGCGTGCACGCGCAGGTCTCCACCTGACTGCAGCAGACCGGTGACGTCGACGGCATGCCGAGAATTCACTATGAGCAGTGTGCGGTCGGCGGCATAACCTGCAGCAGTGACGCTGTCCCCGAGCAGGTGCGTTTGCTGTCCACCGAGGATGACTGCGGATTCCCGCAACTGCAGTACTCCACCAGCTCGCACATCAAGAGTCCCTTCGACCTGAACGCGACCACGCAGGTCCATAGTTCCTCCGCTGCGGGCAGACACAGATCCGGTGCCACTCACCAGGCGGTTGCCGCTCACGGAGAGGTCACCTACCTGGCCTGCGAGGAGGAGATCTGACGCTGATGTGAGCGAGACAGCGCTGGCGTTGAGTGTCCCGCCGCTGAGTCTGACGGGGGCTCCGCCAAGGACCGGCGCTGTCC